>JACZKN010000052.1 GCA_014859985.1 Candidatus Krumholzibacteriia bacterium
CGCCACCCCCGTCCGCCCCCGAGGCTCCCGTATGACCGTCGGCGCCATCCTGCCCGCCCTGAACGCCGCCCGCTTCCTGCCGGACGTGATCGGGCACATCCAGCGCCTGCACCCGGACCTGCGGGTGCTGGTGGTGGACGACGGCAGCCAGGACGGCACCGCCGACGCCGCCCGCGCCGCCGGCGCCGAGGTCAGCATCCACGAGGTCAACAGGGGCAAGGGCGAGGCCCTCAAGACCGGCTACGCCTGGGCCCTGCGCGAAGGCCTGGACTGGGTCTTCACCATGGACAGCGACGGCCAGCACCTGCCCCAGGAGATGCAGCTCTTCCTGGACGCGGTCGCAGGTGGCACCCTCGACGTCGTCGTCGGCACGCGCATGGCCCGCACCGAGGGCATGCCGTGGCTGCGCCTGATGACCAACCGCTTCACCAGTCGGGTGGTCAGCCGGCTGGCGGGCTGCCCGATTCCCGACAGCCAGAACGGCTTCCGCCTGTACCGCGTGCGCCTGCTGGGCGGGGTGCGCCTGCGCACGAAGCGCTACGACAGCGAGTCGGAGATCCTGGTGCGCCTGGCCCGCCGCGGCGCCCGCATCGGCGCCGTGCCGGTCAGCACCGTCTACGGCGACGAGACCAGTTCCATCAACCCCCTCGTGGACACCGGCCGCTTCTTCCGCCTGGTGTTCATGCTGACGTTCACCCGGGACCGCTGAAGCGGGCGCCGACCACGGAGACGACCATGAGCCCCATCCGCCACGTGCTGATCAGCAACGACGACGGCATCGACGCCCCGGGCCTGCTGGCCCTGGAGGAGACCATGCGCAGCCTGCCCGGCTTCCGGGTCACGGTGGTCGCGCCCCACGACCAGCAGAGCGCGTCGAGCCATTCGCTGACCCTGACCTCGCCGCTGCGCATCCTCGAGCGGGGACAGGGGCGCTACGCCATCACCGGCACCCCCACCGACAGCGTGCTGATGGCCCTGGAGAAGATCCTCAAGGACGACCTGCCCGACATCGTGCTCTCGGGCATCAACCACGGGCCCAACATGGGCGAGGACGTCATCTATTCGGGCACCGTGGCCGCGGCCATGGAGGGCACCATGCTGGGCCTGCCCAGCTACGCCCTGAGCACCGCGGGCTGGCACCCCACCGACTTCTCCGGGCCCGTCGCCTTCCTGCGGGATAACCTGGAACGGCTGCTGGCCTTTCCCTTGCGCAAGGGCTCGCTGCTGAACATCAACCTGCCCGACGGCCCGCCCGAGGGCATCAAGGGCATCCGGGTCACCCGCCTGGGGACGCGCATCTACCGGAACGTGATCACCGACCAGGTCGATCCCCACGGCCGGCCCTACTTCTGGATCGGCGGCAAGGGTCCCACCTGGGAGCGGGAGGACGGCACCGACTTCGCCGCCGCCCAGGCCGGCTACGTCTCGGTCACGCCCCTGCTGGTGGACCTGACCCACTACGGGATGCACCAGGAGATGCAGCACCTCGAGCAGGACGGCCTGCGCGGACCGGAGGCGACGGCGGCCCATGACTGACTACGCCGTCGCCCGGCGGCGCATGGTCCGCGAGCAGCTGGAGGAGGCCGGCCTCGGCGACCGCCGTGTCCTGGGGGCCATGCGCGAGGTGCCGCGCCACCTCTTCGTGCCGCGCATCCTGCGCCACCGGGCCCACCAGCCCAGCGCCCTGCCCATCGGCTACGGCCAGAC
The DNA here is from genome assembly GCA_014859985.1 of Candidatus Krumholzibacteriia bacterium. Taxonomy (GTDB): domain Bacteria; phylum Krumholzibacteriota; class Krumholzibacteriia; order LZORAL124-64-63; family LZORAL124-64-63; genus JACZKN01. The sequence goes on from JACZKN010000052.1 coordinate 1,708, forward strand.
CATCAGCAAGCCGTTCACCGTGGGGCTGATGTCCGAACTGCTGGAACTCGCGGGTCACGAGCACGTTCTGGAGATCGGCACCGGCAGCGGCTACCAGGCGGCGGTGCTGGGGTGGCTCGCCCGCTCGGTGGTCACGGTCGAGCGCATCGGTCCGTTGGCCGAACGGGCCCGCGGCACCCTGGCCGAGACCGGGACCGGGAACGTCCTGGTCCTGCCCGAGGACGGCAGCGAGGGCTGGCACGACGGCGCCCCCTACGACGCCATCATCGTCACCGCCTGCGCGCCGCACCTGCCGCCGCTGCTGTTGGGGCAGCTGCGGGACGGCGGCCGGCTGCTGATCCCCGTGGACAAGGGCCGCGAGCAGATCCTCTACCGCTACCGGCGCCGCGGCCAGGAGGTCGAGGTGGAGCAGTCGCTGTCCTGCCGCTTCGTGCCGCTGCTGCGGGGCCTGGCCGCGCCCGACGACAGCGCCCTAGCCGGCGAACCGGAGGCCGCCGCCGAAGGAGACCAGCTTGCGTGAGCAACTGCCCCAACCGGCTCGCCAAACTCCCCTTGCGCACGGCGGTGCCTTGTATCATCTTGAGCTTCCTGATCGGCAACCTGATCGCCGGAATCGACGTCACGCCGGTTCCCCGGGGGGTGATCCCCCTGGGGTTTTGACGGCCGCAACCCGGTGCCAGCCTTCAAGGTCGGGGCGTAGCGCAGCCCGGTTAGCGCGCCTGCTTCGGGAGCAGGAGGTCCGGAGTTCAAATCTCCGCGCCCCGACCATCCCCCTACTTTTCGCCGTCATCCTCTTGGCCGTCCTGGCTGCCGCGGCGCCATGCGCCCCGGCCGCCGAGGCCCGCTACACCGTCCGCCGCGGCGACAACCTGACCGTCATCGCCCGCCACTTCGGCACCTCGGTCGACGCCCTCAGGCGCGCCAACGGCCTGCAGGGCGACCTGCTGGGCGTGGGCCAGATCCTGCGCATCGCCGCCCCCTTCACCGCCACCGCTGCCCGCGAGCCCCGCTGGGAGCGTCCGGCCCGCCGCCTGGGCGAGGTGCTGCGGCCCTTCGGCCCCTACCAGAAGGGCAGCGTGCGCATGGACCGCAGGGGGGTCGACCTGGCCTGCGCCCCGGGGGAGGTGGTCAGCGCCCCGGCCACCGGCGTGGTGCGCTTCCTGGGCCCGCTGGAAGGGTACGGCCACCTGGCGATCCTCGACCACGGCGGCGGCTGGGCCACGGTCCTGTCGCCCCTGGATCCGGCCCACCTGGCGGTGCAGGAGGGCACCGCCGTGCTGGCGGGCGACCGCCTGGGCCTGGTGGGGGAGCCGGTGGAGGAGGGGCCGCCCTACCTGCACGTTGAGCTGCGCCGCGATGAGCGGGCCATCGCGCCCGACAGGCTGCTCAAATAACTGTACGGCAAGGAGTTGAGCCTTGAAACTTGAGAAAGTGATTCGGGACGTGCCCGATTTCCCCAAGCCGGGCATTCTTTTCAAGGATATCACGCCGGTGCTGCTGGATGTGGCCGCCTACCGCGCGGCCGTTACCGGCCTTGAGAAGCTGCTTGAAGGCACGGGGGTAGATGTCTTCGCGGCCATCGAGTCCCGGGGCTTCCTGTTTGCCGGACCCCTCGGCTTGGCCATGGGCAAGGGCGTGGCGCTGCTGCGCAAGGAAGGCAAGCTGCCGGCCGACACGTTTGCCGCCAGCTACGAACTCGAGTACGGCCGGGCCACCCTCGAGGTCCACCGGGACGCCTTCGCGGCCGGCCAACGGGTGGTGATCGTCGACGACCTGCTGGCCACCGGCGGGACCGCCAAGGCGGCGGCCGAACTGGTGCGCACGGCCGGCGGGACGGTGGCCGGATTCCTGTTCCTGGTGGAGCTGGAGTTCCTCGATGGGAGGGCCCGGCTGGCGCAGGACGGGCCGGTCTTTTCCCTTGTGCGGTTCGGCGGAGCGGCCTAAGTTGACCGTCCTGCCGGCCAAAGCGATACGGTGCCCCCGTAGCTCAGTTGGATAGAGCACCAGATTCCTAATCTGGGGGTCGCAGGTTCGAATCCTGTCGGGGGTACCATCGGTCAGCCCTCCAAGGTCAGCAGCCCGCTCTCGTACCCCGCATAGAACCACTTGCAGACCCGCTCCGCCGCCTCGGTCCGGTCGTCCGGAAACGCCTCCTCATACACCGGCACCAGCGCGCGGATGTCCCTCTGGCCGTCCATGGCCCGCCACAGCACCGATCCGCGGGCATCCAAGCGGACCCGCACGTAACGCCGCGCCGCCGGCAGGTTGGGCTGCAGCAGCCGGCCCAGCACCGGGTCGCGGAAGCGCGGCAACAGCACTACAAGATCGCCCGTTTCCGTATCGGTTTCGGCGCCGACCTTAGGCGCCGGCACCAGGTCCAGGAAATCCCGCCCCGCGAAGGGATTGGGCTTGCGGCCGGGCCAGCGCATCACGGCATCAACCTTGCTGACAGAAGGACGCGCCGCCGCCAATCGCAGCTTGAACCGGCGCCGGCAACGAGTATCATGGAGATCCCGGTCCGCCGGTCCCGCGCCCGGACGACCACCTTCGCCGCGCGGCCGCGCCGGGGGGAGGAGCCCGACTTGTACGAGAACACGACCACCCGCGAACGCTGGCTCGGTGCCATCTGCTACGTCCCCTTCCTGGTCTTCGTGGCCATCTTCGCCGGTGGCCGCACCCCATTCGTTTCGCGCCACTGCCGCCAGGGCTTCGCCCTGCTGCTGGCCGAGGCGGTGGGGCTCAGCTTCATCTGGATCATCGACGGCACCCTCGGGCGGGTGCCCCTGATCGGCTTCCTCGTGGTGATCCTGCTGCGCCTGGTGTTCTTCCTGGTCGTCCTGGTCGTCTCGGTCCTGGGCTTCGTCAAGGCCATGTTCGGCGAAGAGTGGCGCATCCCGTACCTGGACGAACTGGCCGACCGCGTCCCGTTCGAGTAGTCCCGGCCGATCCAGCCCAAGCGTAACTGCCACTGCAGCAACTCGTTTTCGGCCGCGCTGCAAGTATTGCGCATAATGTATATTATGTTAAGTAGATCCATGCGTGGCCGCCGGCGAAATCCCCCGGCGATCAGCCGAGCACCTTCTCGATCATCCCGCGGATCCTGTCCTCGTTGGCGCCGCCCATGATGGTCTCCACCACCCGGCCGTCCTTGAAGAACAGCAGCGCCGGGATCGACATGATCCCCAGGCTGCCGGCGGTCTGCGGCTCGGTCTGGATGTCCATCTTCCCGATGGTCATGCGGTCGCCGAACTCGGCGGCGAGCTTCTCGATGGTCGGGGTCAGGGCCTTGCACGGCCCGCACCAGGAGGCCCAGAAATCCACGAGCACCGGGCGCTCGCTCCCGAACACGGCCTGCTCGAAGCCGCCGTCGGTGAACTCCACGAGTTGTCCCGCCATGACGCATCCTTTCGCTGCAGGTGTGACCGCGGCCGGGTCAGGCGTCCTCGCCGGGCGCCGCGCACAGGTCCGCGATGGTCTTTTCGAGGATGATATCCGGTTTCAACGGTGAGCTCTTCAGGGCTCGGTCGCAGGCGAGCGCCGTCTCGAGGGACCGGCGCAGCCGTGCGGGCCCGAGTCCGCGGATCATCGGTTCGTAGTAGCGGAAGCTCCACGGGTTCTGGGCGGTGGCCGCGCCGATCTCCTGGTCGCTCCAGCCCGCCCGCCGGCAGGCGTCCAAGAGGACGCCCCGGCGCACCCGCGCCAGGACCAGGGGGGCGATCTCGTAGGCCGTGCGCCCCCACTCCTGCAGCCGGAACCAGGTGCGCAGCACGTCCGCGGCGTGGCCCGGCGCCAGGTTCGCGGTGATCTCGTAGCCCTCGAGCGCGGCCTGGTCCATGATGATCCCGGCGATCTCCCGGGCGGACATGGGCCGGCCGCTGTCCTCGACCAGCAGCGCGAGCTTGTCGATCTCGCTCTTGAGGCTCATCAGGTCGTTGCCCACCAGATCGCACAGCACGCGGGCCTCTTCCGCGCCCAGGGGCAGCCCTTCCTTGCGGGCGGCCTTGAGCACCCACTGCACCAGCGCCTCGCCCGTCGGCGGGCTGAAGTCGAAGAGGAAGCCCCCGTCGCCGACGGCCTTGACCCACTTCTTGCGGCGGTCGACCTTCTCCGCGCTGAGGATCAGGATCGTCTCGGGCACCGGCTTCTTCGCGTAGGCCTCGAAACGGTCCTGGGCCTCCTGGCCCGCCAGCAGCCGGTCGGCGTGCTTGACCCAGATGACCTGCCTGCCGGCGAACATGGGCAGGCTCAGCGCCAGCTGGAGCACGCGGCCGATGTCCGCCTGGTCGCCCTGCAGCACGTGGTAGTTGAAGGCCGCTCCCTGCTCGCCCAGGGCGTCCTTGCGGATGCGCTCGACCACCTGCTCGACCCGCAGCGTGTCCTCGCCCGCCAGCACGTAGAGCGGCCGGAAGGTGCCGGTCTTCAGGTCGGTGCCGACGAGTTCCTGCAGGCCCGGCAAGGCGGCCGACTTGCTCTTGCGGTAACCCACTACCAGTCCTCCACGACCAGGGCCAGGATGTCCTTGACGATCTCCGTGGCCGCCTCGGTCCGCGCCGTCTGCTCGGACGTGCCGTTGGAGCCGTCGAGCAGGTAATTGCCCGTCCCGGTGAAGCGGCGTTCCTTGAAGACGGTCTCGCCGGTGGCGCGACGGGACAGCGTCAGGGAGACGGCGATCTGCACCTGGTACTCGTTGACCGTCAGGTCCTGCCGGGCGAACTGCTCGCGCCGCGCGTACCGCGTCACCTCGCCGCTGAGGATCGTGTCGGCCCCGACCTCCTCGACCACCTTGAGGGTGTTGTCGGTCTGCAGGGCGAGGATCACCGCGTCGGCCAGGTCCACGCCGAGGTCCGGCTCGGCGGTGCGGTTCTCGAAGTACTGCACGGCGATCCGCTTGAGGGAATCGTCGACGCGGCCCGAAGAGGCCGAGTACACCCCGCACCCGCCGGCGCTGACCAGCACCGCCAGCAGCAACCCCGTCACCACGGCACGACGCGTCACGGCTGTTCCTCCCCCAGTCCGAATTGCCTGAGACGATAGCGGAACTTGTCGCGGTTCAGGCCCAGCAGGCGGGCCGCCCGGCTCTGGTTGCCGCCCGCCAGGAACAGGGCCTCGCCCACCAGATGACGCTCGAGGCCCCCCACCAGTCCCTCCAGGTCGCAGCCCGCGTCCGTCAGGCCGCCTTCGAGCACCCGCGACAGGTCCCGCGCCAGCTCCGCGCCCGGACCCGCGGCCGCCTCTCCCAGGTGCAGGTGCGCCGCCCGCAGCACCGGCCCCTCCTCCAGCAGCACCGCCCGCTCGAGGGCGTTGCGCAGTTCGCGGATGTTCCCGGGCCAGGGGTAGGCCGTCAGGGCGCGGACCGCGTCCGGGGCGATCTCCCGGAACTCGCGGCCGAACTGGGCGCCGAAGCGGGCCAGGAAGTGCTCGGCCAACGGCAGGATGTCCTCGGTCCGCGCCCGCAGCGGCGGCACCCGCAGCTGGACCACCTGCAGCCGGTAGTAGAGATCCTCGCGGAAGGTGCCGGCGCGGACCTGCGCCCGCAGGTCCCGGTTCGTCGCCGCGACCAGCCGCACGTCGACGGTGATGTCCTTCACGCCGCCCACCCGCCGGAAGGTGCGCTTCTCCAGCACGCGCAGCAGCTTGACCTGCACCGGCAGGGCCATCTCGCCGATCTCGTCCAGGAACACCGTGCCGCCGTCCGCGGTCTCCAGCAGCCCGGGCTTCTGCTGCACCGCGTCGGTGAAGGCGCCCTTCTCGTGGCCGAAGAGTTCGCTCTCCAGGAGCTGCTCCGGCAGCGCCGCGCAGTTGATGTCGACGAAGGCGGCGCCGGCCCGGCGGCTCGAACGGTGGACCTGCTCCGCCACCACGTCCTTGCCGACCCCCGACTCGCCCTCGATCAGCACGGTGGTGGCGTCGCTGTCGGCGATCCGCCCCACCATGGCGTAGAGCTCCAGCATGCGCGGCGAGCAGCTGGGCACCACGTCGGCCCGGTCGGCGAACAGGGTGTCCTCCGCGCGGCGCCGGTAGCGTTCCCGCGCGGGCGCGGAAGCGTCCAGTCCCCGCTGCACCAGCCGCAGCAGGCGATCCAGTTCGATGGGCTTGGTGACGTAGTCGAAGGCGTCGAGCTTCATCGCCCGCACCGCGGTCTCGGTGCCGCTGTAGGCGGTCAGCATCAGCACGTTCACGTGCGGCAGCGCCTTCTTGACCTCCTCCAGCACCTGGATCCCGCTCATGTCCGGCAGCATCAGGTCCAGCAGCACCAGATCGGGCTCAGCGCGCGCCACCCTGGCCAGGGCTTCCTGTCCCGTCGCCGCGGTCACCACGTCGTAGCCCCGGTCCTCGAGGGTGGCCTCCAGGAACAGGCGGATCGCCTCTTCATCGTCGATGACCAGGATGACCGGTTTCGGGTCGGCGGGTGTCATGGCTCCCCGGCGGGCTGGGTTCCCGGGCGCCGGGGCAGGCGCGCCCCGGACGGCAAACGACCGGCGGGCCCGCCGGTCGCCACCATCGGATTATGGAACCCCGCCCGGCGGGGTGCAAGGAGGTATTGGCTGGATCCCGGCGCCGCGACTAGCGCGCGCCCTCGCCCTTGAGCACGACGCCCACCGTCGACCACAGGATGCGGCCGTCCTGGCGGATACCCGCGCGGTTGATGTACTCCCGGTCCAGCGCGATCTTGCGCTTCACCGACTCCAGGCCGTCGTCGTACCCGTTGATCACCTGGGCCAGGCCGGTGATGCCCGGCAGGACCAGCAGCCGCTCGTGGTAGTACGGGATGTCCTTCTCCAGTTGCCGCACGAAGACCAGCCGCTCCGGACGCGGGCCGATGAGGCTCATCTCGCCCTTGAGCACGTTCAGGAACTGGGGCAGTTCGTCGATGCGCGTCTTGCGCAGGAACCGGCCCACCCGGGTGACCCGGGCGTCGTTCTGCGCGGCCCACCGGGGACCGCCGGCCTCGGCGTCGGTGCGCATGGTGCGCAGCTTGTGCACCTTGAAAGGCCGGCCCGGCTGCAGGACCCGGCGCCGTTCGACGCCGGCCTCGGCCGGCTTCCCGCGGCGGCGCCGGTTGATGCCGACGCGCTCCTGGGAGTAGAACACCGGTCCGGGCGAGTCGAGCTTGATGATCATGGCCAGCAGGGGCAGCACCAGGCCGAAGCACGCGAGGGCGACGACGGCCACCGCCGCGTCGCAGGCGCGCTTGATCGCCAGGTAGGTCCTGCCGGGAACCCGTATGGCCGGGAGACTCTCCGGGACGGCTGGCTCGACGTGCGCCGGTGCCGGAATCATCGCCAGCGTGGCGATCGCGGTCTCGGAACCCCCAAGCCGTGTGTAGCGCTCTTGCAATGTATAGCCCTCCAACGGTGGGTCCGTCCACCGCTCCCAGGAAATCCAGCGTGATGGCGTGCAGCGTGCTGAAACGCGTCTGTGTTGCCGCGCGTCACCGGCCCCCGCCGGCAATGTTGTCACGTCCAGAAGCGTCCGGGCGGCTCCCCCAAGACTTCTTGACCGCCCTCAGCCTCGACCCTCAAATTCTATCGCATCAGCGATCGCTCCGCAACCCCCTAAATTGAGGTTTCACCCAGTTTCTTCCGCTCCGCAGGGTGGAACGTCATCCTCCGGGAGGCCGAGTGTAACCCCTAGGCGGCGGCACGTACCCCGTTGTTGCTTGATTTTCCCGCGACCGGGGCGATAATCCCCGGGTGCCGGCTCGTCCGGCGCCCCGCGCACCACCCAGATCGCCCCGGAACGGCCGCCCCATGAACCTTCCCAGGAACCTGACCCGCACGACCTTCGCCGTGGCCGGCCTGGCCGCTGCAGCCTGGCTGGCGGTCGCCCTCCTGCTGGGCTGGCGGGAACTGGCGGCGGCCCTTGCCCGCTGCGGCCCCGGCCTCTTCGCCCTGGTGGCCCTGCTGTCCTTGGCCAACTACGGCCTGCGCTACCTGCGCTGGCAGGCCTTCCTGCGGACGGTCGGGGCCCGGGTGCCGCCGCGCACCTCCTTCGCCGTGTACTTCGCGAGCTATGTGATGGTGATCACGCCGGGCAAGCTGGGCGAGGTCTTCAAGGCCGCCATCCTGCGGGACCGCACCGGACTGCCCCTGGCCAAGGGGCTGCCGGTGGTCCTGGCCGAGCGCATCTACGATTTCCTGGCGGTGTTGGCCCTGGTCGCGGTCGGCATGGTGTTCTGGGACGGTCCCTGGCACGGATCGCGGGCGGCCCTGGCCGCCGGCACCCTCTTCGGGGCCCTGCTGTTGGCCGTCCGCAGTTCCGCCCTGCGCCGTCGGCTGGTCGCCCGCGCCGCCGGCAGCCGCCACCTGGCCGGCCATACGGTCGGCCTGGACGAGGCCCTGGCCGCCACCAGTGACCTGCTGGCGCCGGGGCCCGGCCTGGGCCACCTGGCCGTATCGACGGGGGCCTGGTTCTGCGAGTGCGCGGGGCTGTGGCTGGTCTGCCGGGTGCTGGCGCCGGGCGTGGACCTGCCCGCCGCGGTCTTCGTCTACGCGGCCGCCACCCTGGTGGGGTCCGTCTCGTTCCTGCCCGGGGGCCTGGGCGGCACCGAGGCGGTGATCATCGTGCTGCTGGGTTCCCTGGCCGTGCCGGGCCCGGCCGCGGCGGCGGTGGCCTTCATCGTGCGCCTGGCCACCCTCTGGCTGGCGGTCGTGGTGGGCCTGGCGGTGTTCGCCGCCTGCCGCGGCGCGATCGTCGGGCCGGCTCCCGGCGGCCGCCGCTAGGCAGGACCTTCGCCGGCAGTCCGTGCTAGTCGTTGGCCAGCGAATCGTAGGCCAGCACCACCGTCGCGGTGGTCGCCAGCATGCCCAGCAGCAGGGGCAGGTTGCGCGCGGCCCAGGACTCGCGATAGGTGGCGACCTCGATGGTGTCCCCGGGGTAGACCGCGGGGTTGCCCAGGGGGTCGCCCTGTTCCAGGAACCGGCGCACGTCGACCCTGTTGGACCGGAAGCCGTCCGGGCCCCGGTGCACCCAGTAGACCTTGCGGAGATTCGAGTCGGTCAGCGGCGCTCCCGCCAGCATCAACACCTGCAGCAGTTCCGTAGGCTCGCTCAACGGCACCACGGTCGGCGTGGCGACGGCGCCGAAGACCTGGACCCCGGCGTGGGCCAGGACCGTCACGCCGCCCGCGGCGGCCGACGGCACCACCAGGGTGTCGCCGTTGCGCAGGACCACATCCGGCGCCCCCCTGCCGTCCAGCACGCCCGAGAGATCCACCTCGATCACCACGGCCTGCCCATCCTCGACCCGCACCACCCGGGCCCGGGACAGGTCGGCACCTTCGCTGGGCCCGCCGGCGGCGCGCAGCAGGTCCCAGGCCCCCGGCGGCACCGCGAAATCGTAGTGGCCGGAGGAACGGACCTCGCCGATCACGTACAGCCGCATCTGGGAGGCGCTCTGCAGGTCCACCTCCACCGCCGTGACCTTGGGATAGAACACCCGCAGCCGCTGGCGCAGGATCTCCTGGGCCTCGGCGACGGTCAGGCCGGCCAGCGCCACCTCCCCCACTTGGGGAATGGAGACCCGCCCCCCCGCGTCGAGCGTCAGGGACTGGTCCAGGTCGGGCCGGGACGGCACGATCAGGACGATCTGGTCGCCCCCCTTGAGGCGTTGCCCGGCGTCGGTGGCCTGGGCCAGCGCCGCCGCGGGCTGCTGCAGCAGCAGCACCAGCGCCAGCCAGGCGGTCGTGCGGAACCAGGGGCGGGCGCGGGGCGGTACGTGGCGTGTTCTCATGCTATTCCTCCGCGGGCGGCCCGGTCGCGATACCAGGCGACCGTGCGTCCGAGTCCGTCGTCCAGGGAGACCGAGCCGGTGTAGCCCAGGTGCTCGCGGGCCAGGTCGACGGTGGCCTGGGAATGGCGCACGTCGCCCGCGCGGTCCGCTTCGTGGCGGGGCTGCACCTCCGAGCCCACCAGCCTGCGGATCCGCTCACAGAGCTCCTTGACCGTGACCCGCCCGCCCAGGGCGATGTTGTAGACGCGGCCGCCGGCCTCGCGGGGCGCCGCAGCCGCCGCGAGGTTCGCCTCCACCACGTTCAGCACGTAGGTGAAGTCCCGCGATTGCAGCCCGTCCCCGTGGATCACCGGCGCCTGACCCTCCAGGAAGGCGGTGATGAACTTCGGGACCACCGCCGCATACTGGCTGTTCGGGTCCTGCCAGGGCCCGAAGACGTTGAAGTAGCGCAGGCCGATAGTGGACAGGCCGTAGAGGTCGTCGAAGACCGCCCCGTAGAGCTCGCCCACGGCCTTGTTCACCGCGTAGGGCGACCGGGGCCGCTGCGGCATCCCCTCGTGCTTGGGCAGTTCCTCGGTGTTGCCGTAGACCGAGCTGCTCGAGGCGTAGACCACGCGCCGCACGCCCTGCCGGTGCGCGGCCCAGAAGACGCGCAGGGTGCCGCCCACGTTGTGCTCGTCGCTGGTCAGGGGGTCGGCGACGCTGCGGGGGACGCTGGGCAGGGCGGCCTGGTGGAAGACGCAGTCCACGCGCTCGCAGCAGGCCTCCAACGTCTCCAGGTCGGTGATGCTGCCCTCGACGAAGGTGATCCGCTCCCGGACGTCGGCCAGGTTGTCGAGCCGGCCCGTGGACAGGTTGTCGAGCACGACCACGTCGTGCCCGGCCTCCACCAGGCCCCGGGCCAGGTGCGAGCCGATGAAGCCCGCGCCGCCGGTGACGAGATAGCGGGTCATGAGCGGACGCCTTTCCTCTGCGGCACTGTCAGAGCCGGACGATGTTGGCGCCTTTGCGCCCCTTGAGCGCGTTGCGCGTGTCCACCACCACCGGCCGGGCGTCCACGAGAATGCCGTGGTCCACCGTCGGGTGCGGCGTGACGATCACCGCCACATGGTAAGCATCGATCGCCTCCCGCGTCCACTGGGTGTGCCGCGTGGCGGTGATCCCGTGGGGCTGCCCGTGGGCGTGCGGGTCGAACCAGGAGACCTCCGCGCCGCGCTCCTGCAGCATGGCGATGATGTCCAGGGCCGGCGATTCCCGCAGGTCGTCGATGCCCGGCTTGTAGGCGATGCCGACCACCAGCGCGCGGCTGCCCTTGACCGAGCGCTCGCGCCCGTTCAGCGCATCGGTCACCAGCCGCACCACGTGCTTGGGCATGGAAGCGTTGATCTGCCCCGCCAGCTCGATGAAGCGCGCCTCCATGCCCGCCTGCTTGGCCTTCCAGGACAGGTAGAACGGGTCGATGGGGATGCAGTGCCCGCCCAGGCCGGGTCCCGGGTAGAAGGGCATGAAGCCGAAGGGCTTGGTGGCCGCGCCGTCGATCACCTCCCAAACGTCGATGTCCATGGCGTCGCACATCAGGGCGATCTCGTTCACCAACCCGATGTTCACGCTGCGGAAGGTGTTCTCCAGCAGCTTCACCGTCTCGGCCACGCGCACCGACGAGACCGGCACCACCGTATCCATCACCTGGCCGTAGAGGGTCGTGGCCAGTTTCGTGCAGTTGGGCGTGACGCCGCCGACCACCTTGGGGATGTTCACCGTGTGGAACTTCGGGTTGCCCGGGTCCACGCGCTCGGGCGAGAAGGCCAGGTAGAAGTCCTTGCCCACCTCCAGGCCGCCCTCGGCGAAGACGGGCAGGATCACCTCCTCGGTCGTCCCGGGGTAGGTCGTGCTCTCGAGGATGACGAGCATGTCCTTGTGCAGGCAGGGGGCGATGGACGCCACCGCGGCCTGGATGTAGCTGATGTCCGGGTCCCGCGTCTTGCCCAGGGGCGTGGGCACGCAGATGTTCACGCTGTCCACCTCGACCAGGCGGGAGAAGTCGGTGGTGGCCTCGAGCCTGCCCGCCCGCACCACCTCCGCCAGCTCGGCCGAGGGGATGTCGATGATGTAGCTCTCGCCGCGGTTGATGGCGTCGGCCTTCTCCTGCACCAGCTCGAAGCCCAGCACCTTGAAGCCGGCCTTGGCGTAGGCCACGGCCAGCGGCAGACCCACGTAACCCAACCCCAGCACGCCCAGGTGGGCCTGCCGGGACTCGAACTTGCGGCAAACGTCCTTCATGGCTCGTCCTCTCGGTGGCACGACCTGGCCGCCGTCCCTGTGACGGCGGGCCCGCCGGTACGATCATCGGCCCGCAAAGCGAAATCTTTACCGGGGAACGGGTTGCGGTGGGACAGGTCCTAGCCGTCCCTTTCGCGGAACGTGGCCCGCAACGTCGCCATCTCCCTCCTGATCCCCCTCAGTGCGCATACTTTGTAGTAGAGACGGCGCAGAACCGAAAGGCAAAACACGACCCACAGGGCCAGCGCCCCCCGCCGGAACCAGGGGTTCAGGTCCTCGCCGTGGGCGTCGAAGAGGCGGTCGAGGGTGCGCCCGAAGTACCCCAGGGTGACCAGGAACGCCCCCAGCAGCGCCAGGTGCACCAACCCGCTGGCGAAGTTCTCGCGGCAGCGCAGGTACTGGCGCACGGGGAACTCGACCCCCGCGCCGTCGCCGAAGCGCGAGGTGAAGACCTCGCTCCGCCTACGGGATCTCTTCGAAATCAGCATCGCTGATCTCCTGCCCGCTCAGGTCCCGGTAACGCGGATCCCCGCTCTCCGCGGTCCGGGGCGGGTCCGCCCGGCGGGCTGGCGGCGCGAAAGCCCGGCGCACCAGCCGTCGCACGACAACCGCGGCCAGCAGCAGGAGGATCAGGCGGACCAGGAACATGGAAAACCGTCGCTTGCGGGGTGGTACGCCCGGCGGGATTCGAACCCACGACCTTCTGCTCCGGAGGCAGACGCTCTATCCCCTGAGCTATGGGGGCCAGGGCGGTACAACGATACCAGCCAGCATGCCCCACACCCGCTCACCGGGGGGAAAGGGCGATCAGCAACGCCAACTAGAATCGGTGAGGTGACTCCAGACGCCCTCGCCGCCGCACTCCGCACCATCGTCGCCGAGGTCGTCACAGCGCGAGGCGGCGACGACTCACTCGTCCCCGACACCGTCGGACTCGAACGCCCCAAAAACCGCGACCACGGAGACTGGGCCTCCAACATCGCGCTCGCCCTCGCCAAACCACTCGCCGTCAACCCGCGCGAGCTCGCCGACCAGCTCGCCGACGCCATCCGCCAGCTTGACGGCGTCAAGAGCGTCGACGTCGCGGGCCCCGGCTTCATCAACATCACCCTCGACGCCGCCGCCGCCGGAGCCCTCGCCAAAACCATCGTCGAACAAGGCGACGCGTACGGTCGCAACGACAGCCTCGCCGGGCAGTCCATCAACCTCGAATTCGTCTCCGCCAACCCCACCGGCCCACTCCACCTCGGGCACACCCGCTGGGCCGCCCTCGGCGATTCCATCGCCCGCGTGCTCACCGCATCCGGCGCGCACATGGTC
>JACZKN010000435.1 GCA_014859985.1 Candidatus Krumholzibacteriia bacterium
GCCTGGGCGCGTGGGCGCCTGGGCCCGCCGGTTCGCGGCGGCCGGCGGCGCCACCTACCGCTTCGGGCTGGCCGAGGACGGCTACGCCCGCCTGGGCCGCCTGGTCCTGGACGAGCGGCAGGACTGCATCAGCCTCGTCTACCGCGTGACCGAGCTTGCCCGCGCCGCCGACCCGCGCGACGCGGTGGCCTGGGCCCTGCGCACGCGCTTCGCGGGGGCGCGGCCCGCCGAAATCGTCGACGAACGCGGCCTCGTGGACTACGACCACCCGGTGCACCTGGACTACAGCCTGGACATGGTGCGCAGCGGCCGGTGGGGCGAGGACGTGACGGCCCGGCTGACCGGCGCCCGGCCCGACAGCCTGGGCACGGCGCGGTACGCGGCGGGGTCGTTCGCGTGGGTGCCGGAGGGGGCGCTGGTGCCCGGCGAGCTGCACGAGGGGGACGTGGCGTGGCTGGTGCTGGATCCGCAGGATCAGAAGGCGCGGGCGCTGCGGGACGACCACGGGCTGGTGGTCGGGCACGCGGGGATCGTGATCGTCCGGGACGGGGCGCCCTGGCTGGTGCACGCGGCGAGCAGCCCGCTGGCGGGGTGGTACGAGGGGGATGGGGTGTTCGAGGTGCCGCTGGGGGTGTACCTCGAGCGGGTCGAGCGGTATGGCGGGGTCGTGGTGACCCGGTTCGAGGGTGGCGGCGGCGACCGCTAGGGAGCCCGGAAACCGCCGCGCCGCAGCCTCAACGGAGCTCGGGCGCTTCTACGGTAACCGTCACCACCGCCGTCGCCGAATCCACCGCCGTGGTCAGGGTGTCGGTGGCCCAGGCCCGCGCCCGCAGGGTCCGGGGCGTGTCCGTCGCCACCACCGGCACGCTCCACATCAGCGACCACGACGCGGTACCCGTGGGCGTGCGCCAGCCCAGGCCGTCGCCCAGGTCCACCCGCACCGAATCGAGGCGGTCGCTGGCCGAGCCGGCGATGGCCGTGCCCCGCACCTGCAGGGCCGTGCCGCCGGCCAGGGTCGCGCCGCCGGCGGGGGCCAGGATGGCCACGGCCACCGGCTGGACCACCACGTCCACGTACTGGGTCAGCACCGGCGAATCGGCCCAGTCGTTGCGGAACTGGGCGTAGATGACCTTCCGGCCCTCGCCCGCCGACAGGGCGATGTCCACGGTGTCGCGGAAGTCCAGCCAGGGCACGCCGGTGAAGCCGGGGCCCTCGGCGAAGCGCATCAGGGTGGCCCGGGCGCCGTTGCGGGCGGTGACCACCGGGGCGTCGATCACGCGGTTGGGCGGCACGTCCAGGGTGAAGGTGGCGCCGGCGAGGTTGTCCGGGGTCACGGTGATCACGTGGGTGCTGTTGTAGCCGAAATCGCCCTCGTACTCGGCGTGGATCTGCTGCGGGTTGGCCGATTCGGCGATCAGGAAGCCGAACACCGTGTCGGCGGGGGCCAGCCAGGGCGCGGCTTCCAGGTCCGCGGCGCTCAGGGCGAAGCGCATGCCCAGCATGCCGGCCGTCGGGACGGCCAGGTCCACGGTGCGCGAGGCCAGGGTCGCCGGGCGGCCCACCACGTCGTGCCGCGGCGCGAACGCGGCGGTGAAGTCCGACCTGGCCCGGGGCGAGGACAGGCCCAGGGCGCCGACCGCCTTCACGTAGACCGAGAAGTTCGTGTTGTGCGCCGCCGGGCCCAGGTCCCAGGGGACGGTCTGGGGCTCGCCGAGGTCCGCCACCGCGATGGTGACCGCGCCGTTGAAGGTGTCATTGTCCGCCAGGCGCAGCGAATCGCCCTCGTTGACGGTGATCACGAGGTCGACGAAACGGCTGGCCCGCGCCTTGCCGCCCGTGGCGGGCAGCATGCTGGGCGGGGTCAGGGCCGCCGCGTTGCGGCCGTAGCCGACGATGGAGAAATCGTCCTCGCTGAAGGCCTGCACCCGGAAGTAGTGGATCAGGGTGGGCTCGGGATGGCGGTAGGAGAAGAAGCCCGTGGTGCTGGTGGAGTGGTTGACCTCGGCCACGTCCTCCCAGTCGCCGCCCGCGTCCAGGGTGTGGCTGACCACGTAGAGGGTGATGCCGTAGCCCTGGGGCTGGGTCCAGGTCACGGCGATGGTGGTGTCGCCGGCCGTGGCCCGCACCTGCAGGGCGTCGCCGCCGAGGGGCCCGTCCGGGTCCCAGGGGTTGTCGAAGGCGGGCTCGGCCGGCTTGCTCTCGCAGCCGGCCAGCAGGGTCGCGCCGCCGGCCACCGCCACGGTGGCGAGCAGGGCCCAGCAGACGGTGCGGATCGGGTCGCTCGGGCTGCGCATCGTGTCTCGGCTCCTCGTCCCGTTCAGAAGGTCAGCTTCACGGCCGCGTGCACGCTGGTCAGGCCGCCCGCCCGCGGGCCGGGCAGCTCCGGGGCGTACCCGGTCAGCGGCGGCACCGGGCCGGGCCCCGCGTCCACGTCGGGGAAGGTGAGCAGGGCGTCCGCCACGCTGAGCCCGATGGCCGCCAGCGCCACGAGCAGCCCGGTGTCGCGCACCTTCTCGGCGTCCTCCATCTCGGCGTAGGTCCGCCTGGCCTGGGCCCGGTAGTGGGCGGCCTCGTCCGCGTTGATGGTCGAGTCGTAGGCGTCCTGCAGCACCAGGTAGTCCTTGCGCAGGTCGCTGCGGCGCAGCTCGCCGGCCAGGGCGGTCAGCAGGCCGCCGGTTTCGGCCGCGGCGTAGATCCAGCCGCGCACCGGCTTGTCCAGGTAGAACTGGCCCAGGCCGGCGTAGAGCACGCTGTTGGTCCAGGCCGTGCGGCGGCTGAGGCGCTGGAAGCGCAGCAGCAGGTGCCGGTGGTCGGCCTCGTCCAGGGTCACCATCTGGGTGTAGGCGCGGAAGCCCTGCAGCTCGCTCTCCACCAGGTAGGTCCCCGGGCCCAGGGTCAGGGGTCCGCCGAGGGGCAGGGTGCCCAGGTCCAGCCCGTTGACCCGCAGGGCGGCGCCGCGGGGGCCGGTGACGTCCAGGATGGCGGCGGGAGCCGGGGCGGCGGCCAGCAGGGCGCAGGCCAGGGCCGCAGCCACGGCGGAGTGCCGGACGGCAGCGCGCAGGCGCGCGGTTCGGGGTCGGGGCATCGTGGCGTCTCCTGGGGCCGCGGCGCCGCCCTGCGGGTCAACGGGCTGGACCTGGGCACCCTGCCCCTCGGCGGACCCCTGACCCTGGGCCCGGGGACCTACCTGGTGGAGAGCGAGCTGCAGGGCTTCCGCGCC
>JACZKN010000436.1 GCA_014859985.1 Candidatus Krumholzibacteriia bacterium
CAACGAGCCCGTCGATTACTACATCGTTCGACAACTCTATGATCCTTGGGGTGTTCACTGTCGTCACGGGTAACACGATGACCGAGGGGAGCGGATACACAAAGATCGACGAGGTTGATGTAAAGATGGCAACGGAATACAAGCTGATGACGACAGCCGGGGCGACGACAGCCACGACCGCCGCCGCCGCGAGCCCTGGCTCGGCCACCGCACCCTGGACCTGCAGCGGGACCGCGAGACCTTCGATCGCCTGGTCGCCCTGGATTTCGAGTACCTGATGGTCCTGCCCCTGGCCGCGCCCGCGCGCATCCTGGCGGACCTGCTGCCCCAGTCGGTGCTGGGCCGGGCCCAGAACGGGCACGGCTGGTTCACCGACGAGTTCGGCACCTCCCTGCGCTTCCCCGACGCCACCTTCGACCGGGTGGCGACGGTGCTCGAGCGCGGCGATCCGGACCTGCGGGGGGACCTGGTGCGCCGCCGCCGCGGCGCGATGCTGGCGCGCTTCGGCAGCTGGCTGCTGGAGCGCCTGGACCGCCCCGAACTGGAACTGGTGATCGACGGCCAGCCCCTGTTCGGCATCGACTTCCTGGCCGCCGCCAAGCTGGATACGCGGGCGTTCCTGACCGGCCTGGTGCTGGCGGGCTTCATGGACGACTGGTCCTGGCGCCGCACGGCCATGCAGCTGCACAAGCTCACCTACGCCGGCCTGCCCCTGCACATCGGCGGCGGCGAGATCATGATCGTCGACCGGGAGAAGTTCGAGCTCTGCGGCCTGGGCGACACCGGCGCCGTCGAGTTCGACGACGAGCAGTTGCGCACCCTGCGGGACATCGGCGTCATCTGCCGCGAACCGGAGGCGGACTACGCCTTCCCGGCCCACGACCAGGCCTTCTTCCGCCGCCGGCTGGGCGACGGGGTCTGCGACGACATGGCCATGGTCTGGGTGGGGGCCAACCACGGCTGGGCGGGACTGTTGGGTGCCTTCGTCATGGACGCGGTGGACACCTACGACAAGTTCCTGCTGGACCTGACCTGGGGCGGCTTCGACGGCTGGCTGGCCCGGCAGGTGCAGGAGCACTTCCGCCGCGTCGAGGGCCGGCCGCTGGTGGGGGACCGCGAGATCCTCGACCTGATCGCGTTTGCGGCCAAGCGCAACGACCCGCCGGTGTCCTTCAGCTCATCCCACCGGCGCCTGATCCAGACCGAGCAGGGCAGCGCCGTGCCCACGCTGCTGAACCACTGGCGCTTCCTGCAGGGCGACCCGGTGTTCGACATCCAGCTGGGCTTCAGCCGCGTGCCGGCGAAGGTGTTCTACACGGCGGCCCGGACCCGCCTGCAGGCGGCGGGGCTGGACGTGCGCGAACCGGAGTGGACCGTGGTCAAGACGCGGCGCCGCTGAGCGGCCGGCCGACGTCGGCTGAGGCTAGTCCGCCGGACCGGGCGGGCGCTGGGGCAGGACCAGACGGAACAGCGCCCCGCCCAGCAGGGGCGACGGCCCCACTTCCAGCATCCCGCCGTGCTCCAGGGCACAGGCCCGCACCGACAGCAGGCCCAGGCCCGTGCCCCGGGGCTTGGTGGTGAAGAAGGGGGTCAGGATCTGCTGCTCCAGACCGGCGGGCACGCCGGGCCCGGCGTCGTGGACTTCCACCGCCACCGCCCCGGCCAGGGCCTTGGCCACGACGCGGATCTCGCCCGGCTCGGCCATCGCCTCGCCCGCGTTCAGGAGCAGGTTCAGCAGCGCACCCGTCAGCAGTTGGGCGTTGATGGTGGCCACCAGGTCCGGCGGGACGTCCGAGCCCAGCAGGTGGGGACGGACCGCTTCGTGGCGGCTGCCCAGGGCGAGGATCTCCTGGATCAGCGGCGCCAGGGCGTGCCGTTCGGCGCGGCCCGGCAGGGATCCGCGGGACAGGTCCATGAGCCGCTTCAGCGCGGCCGCGGCCCGGTCGCAGTTCGTCAGGGCCCGGTCGGCGAGCTCCCGCGCCTCGGTGCCCAGCCCCGGCTCGTCGGCCAGCAGTTCCAGGTTGCCCCGCACCGCCATCAGCATGTTGTTGGTGTCGTGGCAGGTGGAGGCGGCCAGGACCCCGGCCATGGCCACGTGCTCGGCGCGGGCCAGGCTGCGCTCGCGGTCCAGGATCGCCTCCTCCTGGTCGCGGATGCGCCGCAGGTAGAAGTAGGAGACCGCGAACAGCAGCAGCCCCGACAGCAGCACGAAGATCTGGCCCTTGAACCGCTCGATGGTCTCCAGGCTCCCCACGTCCGGGGCCAGGGCCGCGGCGAGGCGCCCGGAGAACCAGATGTACGGCAGGCAGACCACGAGATAACCCCCGGCGAAGATCGCCGCCGAGCGCCACGGGCTGACCGAGGAGCCCCGGCGCAGGCCCGCGCCGAACGCGGGGCCGGCGGTGACGGAAGGCAGCTGCGGCCGGGGCATGGGCGACCTCCGCTTGCGGGGGCAGGGGCTCGTCGTCGGGGCCACGATAGACCTTGCCGCCACCCCCGCCAACCGTTGATTGGCCGCCGGGCCGCCGCTTGACCCCGGGTCGGACCGCGCTTACCATTGAATGTGACAACTCGAAAGGCCCGGCCACGGCCGGGCCGCAGACCTCAACTTCGGGGCGGGGTGGAAATCCCCACCGGCGGTGAAAGCCCGCGAACCGCCGTCCAGCAGGATCCGCGAGGATCCGGACGGCGGCTGACCCGGTGCGATTCCGGGGCCGACGGTGAAAGTCCGGATGGGAGAAGTTGGCGGTGTGCCTGCGCGTGCGTGCCTGCCGCCTGCGGCCGGTCGTGCGCGCCTGCCCTGCTTGCCCCCCGTCGACCACGGGCCCCGTGTGTGTGCCCATGAGCGTCGATCGCTGGACCAGCCCCGCCCACGACGCCGACCGGGACTTCATGGCCGAAGCCCTGGCCCTGGCCGCCGGCGTGCCCGGGCGCACCTGGCCCAACCCCCCGGTCGGTGCGGTGGTGGTCCGGGACGGACGCGTCGTGGGAAGCGGCGCCCATGCGGGGCCCGGCCAGGCCCACGCCGAGATCGTCGCCCTCGCCGAGGCCGGCGAGGCGGCCCGCGGCGCCACCCTCTACGTGACCCTCGAACCCTGCAACCACACCGGGCGCACCGGTCCCTGCGCGCCGGCGGTGGCCGAGTCCGGCCTGCGCCGGGTGGTGGTCGCCATGCGGGACCCCAACCCCGCCGTGCCGGGCGGCGGCTGCCGGCACCTGCGGGACCGCGGTCTGGCCGTGGCCGTGGGCTGCCTCGCCGAGCAGGCCCTCGAGCTGGCGTGGCCCTTCGTGGTGACCGAAGGCTTCCGCCGGCCGTACGTGGAGCTGAAGACGGCCCTCAGCCTGGACGGGCGGTTCGC
>JACZKN010000437.1 GCA_014859985.1 Candidatus Krumholzibacteriia bacterium
GTCCTGGCCCTGGAGGCTGGCGCTCGCGGCGGCCCGGGCCGGCTTCGGCTCCTCGGCCACGGCCACGTCGCCGCCCTCGCGCTGGGCCCGGCGGCCCTCCTGGATGGCGTCGGCCACCACGCGCGTGAACAGGGTGATCGCGCGGATCGCGTCGTCGTTGCCCGGGATCGGGAACTGGATCATCTCGGGGTCGCTGTTGGTGTCGACGATGCCGATGACGGGGATGCCCAGCTTGTTGGCCTCGCGCACCGCGGTCTCCTCCTCGCAGGTGTCGACCACGAACAGCGCGTCGGGCACGCCTTTCATCTTGCGGATGCCGCCGAGGTTGGTGTTGAGCTTCTCGAACTTGCGGCTGAACTCCAGCTGCTCCTTCTTCGAGAAGTTCTCGATGCGGCCGTCGCCCATCATCGCCTCGATCTCCTCGAGCTTCTGCACGCTCTTGTAGATCGTCTGGTGGTTGGTGAGCATGCCGCCCAGCCAGCGCTCGGTGACGTAGGGCATGCCCACCTTCTCCGCGTACTCGCGGATGGCCACCTTGGCCTGCTTCTTCGTGCCGACGAAGAGCACGGTGCCGCCCTTGCGGCCGACCTCGTTGAGGAAGCCCGTGGCGCGGTTGACCGCGTGCAGGGTCCGCTGCAGGTCGATGATGTAGATGCCGCCCCGGGCGATGAAGATGTAGGGCTTCATCTTGGGGTTCCACTTGCGGGTCTGGTGCCCGAAGTGGACGCCGGCCTCGAGCAGGTCCTTCAGTCCGATCCTGGCCATGTCGTCGTTCCCTTCAAGGTTGAGCCTCCCCGACCATCACCGGAGCGGGACGAACACCGGGCGACGCCCAGGTGCCACCTCATCCCCTCCTCCGGCCGGGTGCGTGGTGCGGCCGGGCCACCGCGGCGCCGGCCGTGTGCCCCAGGCGCGGTTAGCGCTTGGAGAACTGGAACCGCTTCCGCGCGCCCGGCTGACCGTACTTCTTGCGCTCCACCATGCGGGAGTCGCGGGTCAAAAAGCCGTTCTTGCGCAGCAGCTTGCGGTAATCCTCGTTGGCGACGACCAACGCCCGGGCCAACCCGTGGCGCAGGGCGCCCGCCTGGCCGGAGATGCCGCCGCCCTTGACCGTGACCCATACGTCGAACTCGCCCTCGAGCCCGAGGGTGCGCAGGGGCTGCAGCGCCTGCCCGCGCACCGCCTCGCCGAAGTACTCGTCGACGGCGCGGTTGTTGACCTTCACCTGGCCGCTGCCCTGGGTGATCCAGACCCGGGCGACGGCCGTCTTGCGGCGACCCGTGGCGTAATACCGCTCTTCCAAGTTCCTCTACCTCCGAAAGGCCCCGCGGGGCGTGTCCGACCGGCCGGGGCCGGCGTCGTGTCGCTTACAGTTCGACGGTCTTCGGCTGCTGCGCCGCGTGCGGATGCTCGGCACCCTTGTACACGCGCAGGTTGGTCAGCTGCTTGCGGCCGAGCCGCGTCTTCGGCAGCATGCCCTTGACGGCGCGCATGACCACGTCCTCGGGGTGCGTGTCCATCAGCTTGCGCAGCGGGGTGGCCCGCTGGCCGCCCACGTAGCCGGTGTAGTGCACGTAGACCTTGGTGTCGAGCTTGTTGCCCGTCAGCTTCACCCTGGACGCGTTGACGACGATCACGTTGTCGCCCATGTCCATGTGCGCCGTGAAGGTCGGCTTGTGCTTGCCCCGCAGGAAGGTGGCCACCTGGGTCGCCAGGCGTCCCAGGGGAATTTCCGCGGCGTCGACCACCAGCCAGTCCTTGGCCAGCTCGCCCTGCTTCATCGAATAGGTCTTCACGAGGTTCACTCCTGACCGGACCGGGCGTCGCACCCGGTGCCCCTGCCATGCCTCCGCCGCGGCGGCGATCCGGCGCCGGCGGGTTCGGATTTTCGTGTTTGCCGCAAGCCAAAGTGCCGCCATGTCCTTGCGGACTCGCGGCACGAGCCGTCCGTGGGCGGTGCCCCGGGCGGGTACGGGCAGGAAGGTAGCAGGCGGGGCGGGGGTTGTCAAGGGG
>JACZKN010000438.1 GCA_014859985.1 Candidatus Krumholzibacteriia bacterium
GCGCTGGACGCCCCGGTGAACGCGACAACGCTCGGCTTCTCGATCCTGCTGGGCGTTGTCGTGACCGCCCTGGCGGGCGCGGCGCCGGCCCTGGCCCTGGTGGCGAGCCGCGATCCTGCCCTGGCCGACCGCGTCCGCGTCCTGCTGCCGTCCGGCACCGCGGTGCTGGGCGGGGACCAATTGCCCCTGCTGGAAGGCATCGGCCGCCTGGCCGCCGAGAACCGCGCCCTGCGCCTGGACAGCCACCGCCTGAAGGAGACGCGGCTGCGCCTGAACCAGTTCGTGGAAACCGCGCCCCTGGCCATCTACATCAAGGACCGGGACCTGCGCTACCGGAAGATGAACGCCCACGCCCTGCACGTGCTCGGCCTGCGCGAGACCGCGGTGCTGGGCCGCACCGACCACGCCATCTACCCCGGCGGCAGCGCCCGCTGGCTCCAGCGGGTGGAGCAGGAGACCCTGCGCACGCGCCAGACCCTGCACGCCTCGGGGGTGCTGCCGGTTCAGGGCCAGGACATGCACGTGGCCGTCACCCTGTTCCCGGTGATCGAGGACGGCGAGGTCGGGGGCCTCTACGGCCTGGTGGAGGACACCACCGAGCTGTACGAGAGCGAGCAGAAGCTGCACCAGGTGGACGAGCGGCTCTCCGAGACCCAGACCTACCTGCGCGAGGTGCTCGAGAACAGCCGGGACATGATCTTCCTGACCGATCCCCGGGGCACGCTGCTCTCGTTCAACAGCGGCGCCGAGCAGGCCCTCGGCTACAGCCGCGACGAGGTGGTGGGCACCCCCGCCCACGATCTCTGCGCCTCCCCCGGCAATTTCGAGAAGCTCTTCGCCACGGCCCTGCGCGACGGCCACGCGGTGGCGTACGAGGCCGAGTTCCGCAACCGCGAGCGCCGGCGGGTCATCTGCAACATCAGCCTGACCCTGATCCAGGGCCCGGACGGCAAGCCCCTGGAGATGGTCTGCCTCTGCCGCGACATCACCACCCGCGTGCGCCTGAAGAACGACCTGATCCGCGCCGAGCGCCTGGCGGCCGTGGGCCAGATGGCCTCGGGCGTGGCCCACGAGATCAACAACCCGCTGGCGGTGATCGACACCATCGGCGGCCTGGTGGAGGAGACCCTGCGCGACGAGGGCGAGCGCCTGGACCCCGCGACCCGGGAGATCCTGGCCCGGGCCATGGAGCGCCTGCACGCCCAGGTCAAGCGCTGCACCGCCATCACCCACAGCCTGCTGGGCTTCGTGCGCAGCGCGCAGCACGACGGCGTGGCCTCGATCGAACTGCACTCGCTGCTGGACGAGTGCCTGGGGGTGCTGACGACGGAGATCCGCCGCTCGGGCACCGAGGTCGTGCGCCGCTACGCGCCGCAGCTGCCGTCGATCCGCTCCGACGCCATCATGCTGCAGCAGGTGTTCGTCAACCTGATCAAGAACGCCATCGACGCCATGGAGGCGGTGACGGACCGGGCCTCGCTGCTGGAACTGACCACCGCGGCCGACGCCGAGCAGGTCACCGTCACGGTGCAGGACAACGGCGTGGGCATCCCACCCGAGGACCGCGACCGCATCTTCGATCTCTTCCACACCACCAAGCCCGTGGGCCGCGGCACCGGCCTGGGCCTGTCCATCGTCCACGACCTGCTGTTCCGGCTGGGGGGTTCCATCCGCGTCGCCAGCGAGCCGGGGCGCTGGTCCCGCTTCGTGGTCACCCTGCCCCTGCAGGCTCCGGAAACCCCGCGACCGGACCCCCATTCCATCTCCCTCTAGGCTCGGTCCCGAAGTGAAAGGGTGATTTCCCTGGCCACGGCCGCCGCGCGTGCCGATACTGTTGGCGGCAAGCCCCCCCGAACCCGGAGTCCGCACGTGACCGTGTCCCTGCATCATCCCCTGGTCGATCCCGTCCACCGCTTCCACATCCCGGTGATGGGCACGGGCTTCACCATCGACACGCCGCTGAAGGTGGCGCGCTACGGCATCTCGTCGGTGGTCTCCCTGGTCGACGACGTGCTGATCGAGCAGATGCGCCGCCGGCTCGCGGCCCTGGCGGGGACCGAATGCGCGCCCATCGCCGACGACGAGGAGGACGCGCGCGCCCGCCGCATCACCGCCTACCTCGACCTGCTGCACGACTCCGTGCAGGACCAGGTGGCGCGCCTGCGCACCGCGGCCTTCGCCGCCGGCAGCGAGATCAACCGCTACTTCGAGATGCTGCCGGACTCGCCCCTGCGCTCGGTCTACGAGCGGATGCTCCAGGTGGCCGACCCGGACGAGCGGGCCAGGCTGCAGGACGAGCTGCGGGCGCGCATCGTGCCCGGCGGCATCGACGTGAACATCATGACCAAGCTCGACCGGGCGCACATGCGGGGCGGCCAGGCCCTGGGCCCCCTGTTCTCGGACGCCCTGAGCGCCCTGCGCGGCTACGCCAACAGCAAGGTGCGCTCGTCGCTCGTGCTGTCGGCGGGCCTGAACCGGCGGCTGTTCGGCTACCTGCGCGAATTCGCGGACTTCCTGCCCGACGACGGCGGCGACCTGAAGAAGCGCATCATCCTGAAGGTGAGCGACTTCCGCTCGGCGCTGGTGCAGGGCAAGCTGCTCGCGCGCGACGGGCTGTGGGTCAGCGAGTTCCGGGTCGAATCGGGCCTGAACTGCGGCGGCCACGCCTTCGGCGGCGCCGGCGCGCTGCTGGGCCCCATCCTCGAGGAGTTCGCCCGCGAGCGCGCGAACCTCGCCGACCAGCTCTTCTGCCTGTGGCGCGGCGGCCTGGAGAAGCTGGGCCGCCCGGTGCCGACGGATCCGCCGCCCCTGCGCATCACGGTGCAGGGCGGCCTGGGCACCGCCGAGGAGACCGAGCTGATGCGGCAGCGCTACGGCGTCGACGGCATCGGCTGGGGCAGCCCGTTTTTGACCGTGCCGGATGTGGTGAACATCGACGCGGAGAACCTGGCCCGGGTCCTGGCCGCCGGCGAGGACGACGTGCAGCTGAGCGAGGGCTCGCCCCTGGGCGTGCCCTTCTGGAGCCTGCGCGACTCCACGAGCGAGAACGCGCGCCGCCTGCGCATCGCCCGCGGGAAACCCGGCAGCGCCTGCCCCAAGGGCTACCTGGTGGCCAACACCGAGTTCACCCGCGCCCCGATCTGCACCGCCAGCCGCGCCTTCCAGCGCCGCGCCCTGCAGCAGCTGGCGACCGCCGACCTGCCCGACGCCGAGCGGGCCGACCGGACCGAGGCGATCACCGTCAAGGCCTGCATCTGCCACGACCTGGCCGGCAGCGCCACGGTGCCCCACGGCATCGACCCCACCGCCACCACCGCCATCTGCTGCGGCCCCAACACCGTGTACTTCAAGCAGGAGACCGGTTTGCGGGAGATGGTCGACCATATCTACGGCCGGGTGCGCCTGCCCCTGGCCGAGGGCCGTCCCCACGTCCTGTTGAAGGAGCTTTCGCTGCACGTGGACCGGTTGCGCGGCGAGCTGGAGCGCCGCCGCCGCGGCCTGGCCGCCGACGGCAGCCGCCCCGCGGAGATCCGCGCCAACCTGGTGGCGGGCATCGCCTACTACCGCGGGCTGGCCGGCCAGCTGGTGCGCGAGCAGCGGGACGAGTTCACGACGCGCCTGGAGAAGCTGCGGGCGGACCTCGACGCGATCCTGCCCTGACCCCGGCTAGCCGTCGAGCAGGGCCATGATCTCCGCGGTCTTCGCCCGCATCAGGTCCGCGTCGCCCCGGGACTCCACGTTCAGGCGGATCACCGGCTCCGTGTTGCTCTTGCGCAGGTTGAAGCGCCACTCCCCCATGTCCATGGAGATCCCGTCGGTGCGGTCGATGCCGCGGGACAAGGGTGCGTAGCGCCTCTCCAGGGCGATCAGCACCTCGTCGGGGTCGTGCAGGCGGCGGTTGATCTCGCCGCTGGCGGGGTAGGCGGCCTGCATGGCCGCCACCAGCTCGGACAGCCTGCGGCCGGTGCGCGACATCTCCTGGATCACCAGCAGCCAGGGCAGCATGCCGCTGTCGCAGTAATGGAACTCGCGGAAGTAGTGGTGGGCCGACATCTCGCCGCCGTAGACCGCGTCCTCGGCGCGCATGCGCTCCTTGATGAAGGCGTGGCCGGTCTTGTTCATCAGGGGCCGCCCGCCCGCCGCCTCCACCATGGCCACCGTGTTCCAGACCAGGCGCGGGTCGTGGACGATGGCGGCGCCGGGGTGCCGGCGCAGGCTGGCCGCGGCCAGCAGGCCCACCAGGTAGTAGCCCTCGATGAAGGCGCCGGTCTCGTCGAAGAAGAAGCAGCGGTCGAAATCGCCGTCCCAGGCCAGGCCCAGGTCGGCGCCGTGGGCGCGCACGGCCGCGGCGGTCTGGCCGCGGTTCTCCGGCAGCAGCGGGTTGGGGATGCCGTGGGGAAAGGTGCCGTCGGGCTCGTCGTGCAGGTGCACGAACTCGCAGGGCAGGTGCGCGGCCAGGGCCCGCACCACCGGCCCGGCGCAGCCGTTGCCGCCGTTGGCCACGATCTTCAGGGGACGCAGGTCCGACAGTTCCGCCAGCTCCAGCAGGTCGGCGACGTAGGCCTCCCGGTGGTCCAGGCGGGTCACCCGGCCCGGCGCGGCGGCCCGCGCGCCGCCTCCGGACACGGCCAGGGCCCCGATCTCGTGCAGGCCCGAGTCGCCGCTGATGGGGCGCGCCTCCTCCCGGACCAGCTTCATGCCGTTGTGGTCCATGGGGTTGTGGCTGGCGGTGACCATGATGCCGCCGTCCAGGCCCTTCGCGGCGGTCACGTGGTAGATCATCTCGGTGCCGCACTCGCCGATGTCGACCACGTCCGCCCCCGCGGCCGTCAGGCCCCGGGCCACCGCGTCGCACAGCTCGCCGCTGGTCAGCCGGCAGTCGCGCCCCACGGCGAAGGTCCGGCCGCCCAGCCAGGTGGCCGTGGCCCTGCCGATACGGTAGGCGAGTTCGACGTCCAATTCGACCGGAACGCGGCCCCGGACGTCGTAGGCCTTGAAACAGGCGGGGATGGCGGGCATCGGGGGGCTCTCCCGGGTTGGCGTGGCGGAACAACGGGCGGAACAACGGGGGGAACAACGGTCCGAGCCCCTTGTTTACCACGATCCGCCCGGGGCGGCAACCCGCGCCCCGTGTTTGTGCTGGCTCCGCGGGGCCCCATGGACGATCATTCCGGGCACGATGCCGTCGATCCGGCCCGCACCACGCCCCCCCACCGCCGGTGGCCGGGCGGACATCCGAACGGAGGGATCCCGATGAAGAAGATGCTGCTTTGTCTGTTGACCGCGGTCCTGGCCGCCGGCCTGGCCGGCTGCGTGCGCATGCACAGCGTCACCGAACTCAAGGACGACGGCTCGGGCACCGCGACCCTCGAGCTGGGCCTGAGCCAGTCGGTGGCCGACGCCATCAAGGAAATGCAGGAGATCGATCCCAACTCGGCCGGCGAGATGCAGATGCCGGACTTCGCGGACCTCGACCGCAAGAACATCGACACGGTGGCCAAGCAGTACAACGTCAAGGTGACCGAGTTCGCCAAGGACACCGCCGACGGCCGCATGTCCCTGCGCATGGCCTTCGCCTTCCAGGACCTCAAGGGGCTGTCCGCCGTCATGGCCGCCGCCCTGGGCGAGGATCCCGAGGACGGCATGGGCATCTACGCCACCGCCGACGGCAACTACGTGCTGAAGCAGGCCGCCTACGAGTACCCCGACTACCCGGAGCTGGACGAGAAGGCGGAGGCCGCGGCCCCCGCCGAGGCGACCGAACCCACGCCGGAGCAGATGCAGAAGCAGATGGAGCTCATGGGCAAGCTCATGGGCGCCATGGCCGAGCTCGACATCAACCTGAGGATCACCGTCCCCGGCGACATCATCGCGACCAACGCCCCCGTCCAGGAGGGCCGCACCTCGATCTGGACCATCAACTCGGCCAACATGATGACCGCCGGCTCGGACATGGACCCGGTCATCACCTTCAGCGGCAAGGGCCTGAAGATCAAGAACGCGCTGACCGAGTAGTCGACCCGGCCGCAAGCGCCCATGATGGGGAGGCCGTCCGGGTGGACGGCCTCCCTTTTCCGCTCCGACCCGAAAGGACGCGCTGAAGTGAGGCGCCGCGAGCTGGAGAGTTCCGATCCCGCCCTCTTCGCGGAGATCGCCGCCCGGGCCGAGATCGGCCACCTGGTGATCGTCACTCCCGACGGCTGGCCCCGCGCCGTGGCCGTCAATTTCGGCGCGGTCGGGCAGCGCATCTACTTCCACGGCGCCCTGGCCGGCGAGAAGTTCGCGGTGGCGGCGGCGCCCGGCGGCGCCCGCGCCGGCTTCACCATGAACCTGCCCCACGCCATGATCCCCAGCACCTGGACCGCGCCGGGCTTCGCCTGCCCCGCCACCCACTTCTTCAAGTCCGTGGAGATCAAGGGCCGCTGCACCCTGGTGGACGACCCGGCCGAGCAGGCCGTCGCCCTGCAGGCGCTGATGCGGAAGTACCAGCCCGAGGGCGGCTACGACCCCATCGACCCGCAGGAGAGCCGCTACGCCAAGGCCCTGGCGCACGTGGGCGTCTTCCGCATCGATCCGGAGTCCTGGTCCGGCAAGGTGAAGTTCGGGCAGAACGAGCCGGCGAAGCTGCGGCGCCGCTTCGTGGAGGAACTGCGCAGGCGGGGGCGCCCCATCGACCTGGCGACGGCGGACGAGATCGACAAGACCCTGGCCGGGGACGAGACCTAGAGGGCCTCCCGGGGGGCCCTCGGCCGCCGGGTCGGCCGGCGCTTCAACCCGCCGCCCGCGCCAGCGGCAGCGCCCGCTCCAGGAACCCGGCCGGGCGCGGCGGCGTGGTGGCGATCAGCCCGATCGCCGCGACGGACCAGGGCACCATCAGCAGGAAATTGCCGGTCAGGATCGTCAGCACCAGCCCCAACACCGCCAGGCTCTCGCGCAGCGCCAGGGTGACGATCAGCGTGGTCTGGTAGTGGGGAAACAGCAGCGCCAGCCGCTGCTCGGCCGGTTCCAGGTCGGCCGTTCCCGGCAGCGGCGTCCCCGGCAGCGGCCCCCGCAAGAGGGCCCTGAGCCGCCCGTCGGCCAGGAGCCGCCGCGGGACCAGGTACGACGCGGCCACCGCGGCCGCCCCCGCCAGCAGGAAGACCGCCTGCAGCAGGCCGGTCGGAACCTCCCCGCCGGCGTCCGGCCGCGGGTTGCGGCCGACGACCCAGCCGACGGCCGTGTAGAAGATCGGCGCCGCCAGGAACGCCGCCCAGATGATGTTCAGGACGCGCGCCCGGGGCGCGAGCGCGGCGTGGAATCGGGACGATGCCACCGGCTACGCCCCGGCATCGGCGCCGGTCAGGGGCGCGGGCGCCGGCCGGGACTTCAGCTCCCGGTCCATCAGGAACAGGCCGGGGCCGTCGCCGCCCATCATCTCCAGCTTCTTGACGATGTCCTCGACCTGGGCCTCCTCCTCCACCTGCTCGGAGACGTACCACTGCAACAGGTTGTTGGTGGCGTGGTCCTTCTCCTCGATGCAGAGGTCGGCCAGCTTGTTGATGTTGACCGTCATGTACTTCTCGTGCTCGAGGGAGGCCTTGAAAGCGGCCAGCGGCGACGGCCAGTCCTTCGGGGGCGCCTTGACCTCCCTGAGCTCGACCCGGCCGCCGCGGTCGATCAGGTAGTCGAAGATCTTCATGGCGTGCTGGTACTCCTCGGCCGCCTGCATGCGCATCCAGTGGGCGCAGCCGTCCAGGTTGACGTCCTCGAGGTAGGCGGCCATGGCCAGGTAGATGTAGCTGGAGTAGTACTCCTCGTTGATCTGCTTGTTGAGGGCATCCTGGAGTTTCCTGTTCAGCATGGACGGTCCTCCTCGGGCGGGGCCTGGGCGGGCGCGAACCCGCCGGTAACCGATGTATGGAAGCCAATGTAACGTCGCCGCGGGGGGCCCGGCCACCGCCATTTCGCCGATTTGCGTAATCCTTGCGGACTGCTATCATGTGCGCCGGACCACGCGGGCCGGCCTCCGGCCCCTTTTTGCGACATGGTCCGCCCCGCGTCCGGGCGGTCCGGGCACCTTCCCGGTCCGCGCGGCTGCGGCGCGCCCGTCGCACCCGCCCCGCCACCAACCGAAGGACCGCGGCGATGCCGAAGAAGCCGATCGCGAAGTTCTCCGTCCCCTACCTGCAGATCCTGGACGAGCACGGCAAGGTCGACGCCAAGCTCGAGCCGGACCTGGGACAGGAGCGCGCCGTCGAGATGTACCGCTGGATGCGCCTGGCCCGGGAGCTGGACGAGCGCATGCTCAAGCTGCAGCGCCAGGGCCGCCTGGGCACCTTCCCCCCCTGCACCGGCCAGGAGGCCGTCTCCGTCCCCACGGCGATGCTCATGCGCCCGGGCGACTGGTTCGTGGGCGCCTTCCGCGAGCTGGGCGGCCGCCTCGTGCGGGGCGAGCCCCTGACCGCCACCCTCGACTACTACAATGGCTGGGAAGAGGGCAACGTACTGCCGGACAAGGACCTGCGCATCCTGCCGACCAGCGTGGTGATCGGCTGCCAGATCGAGCACGCCGCGGGCCTGGCCTACGCGTCCAGGTACAAGGGCACCGACGAGGTGGCGGTCGCCTTCATCGGCGACGGCGGCACCAGCGAGGGCGGCTTCCACGAGGGCCTGAACTTCGCGGCCGTGTGGCAGGCGCCCATGGTCACCATCTGCCAGAACAACCAGTGGGCCATCTCCATCCCCCGCGCGGAGCAGACCCACAGCGAGACCCTCGCCCAGAAGGGCATCGCCTACGGCATGCCCGTGCTGCAGATCGACGGCAACGATCCCCTGGCGGTGTGGGTGGCGGTCGAGGAGGCCATCGGGCGCGCCCGCACCGGCGGCGGGCCCACGTTCATCGAGGCCGTGACCTACCGCCTGCTGATGCACACCACCGCCGACGACCCCAAGAAGTACCGCACGCCGGAAGACGAGAAGTGCGCCTGGGACAAGGAGCCGCTCCTGCGCACCCGCAAGTGGCTGACCGGCAAGGGCTGGTGGGACGATGCGGCCGAGGAGGCGCTGCTGGCCGAGGTCAAGGCCCGGGTTGAAGCGGCGGTCAAGGAGTTCGAGGCACCCAAGGACCGCGCCCAGGACGAGCCCTTCCGCCACGTCTACGGCACCCGGCACGCGGTCATCGACGAGCAGCACCGCGACTTCCTGGCCAACATCGCGCGGGAGGCGGAGCATGGCTAAGCTGAACATGGTGCAGGCCATCAACCTGGCCCTGCGCCAGGAGATGGACAAGGACGCGACGGTGCTGGTCCTGGGCCAGGACGTGGCCGTGGACGGCGGCGTCTTCCGCCTCACCGAGGGTCTGCTCGAGCGCTTCGGCCCCCTGCGCGTGGTGGACACGCCGCTGGCCGAGTCGGGCATCCTGGGCAGCAGCATCGGCATGGCCCTGGCGGGGCTCAAGCCCGTCTGCGAGATGCAGTTCTCCGGCTTCAGCTACCTGATGATGGGCCAGTTCGAGGCCCACGCCACCCGCATGCGCGCGCGCACCCAGGGCCAACTGGGCGTGCCCCTGGTGATCCGCATGCCCTACGGCGGCGGCGTGCGCGCCCTGGAGCACCACAGCGAGAGCCGCGAGGTGCTCTACGCCCACCTGCCCGGCGCGAAGGTCGTGATCCCCAGCGGCCCGCGCAACGCCCGCGCCCTGCTGATCGCCGCCATCCGCGACCCGGACCCGGTGGTGTTCATGGAGCCCAAGCACTCCTACCGGGCCTTCCGCGAGGAGGTGCCCGACGAGGAGGAGACCATGCCCATCGGCAAATGCCAGGTGGTGCAGGAGGGCAGCGACCTGACCCTCGTCAGCTGGGGCGCCATGATGCGGCCGGCCCTGAAGGCCGCGGCCGAGGTGGAGCAGAAGCGCGGCGCCAGCCTCGAGATCATCGACGTGCTGACCATGGCGCCCCTGGACAGCGACACCATCGCCGAGTCGGTGCGCAAGACCGGCCGCTGCGTCATCGTCCAGGAGGCCCCCCGCAGCTACGGCGCCTCCAGCGAGATCACCGCCCAGATCAACGACAAGGCCCTGATGCACCTGGAGGCCCCCGTCAAGCGCCTGACCGGGTATGATGTGGTGACGCCCTACTTCGGGCGCGAGAAGAACTACATCCCCGACGCGGCGCGGGTGGTGCACGGCATCGAGGAGACCCTGGACTTCCAGTAGGCATCGTCCCGGAGGGATACCGTGTTCGAATTCAAGCTGCCGGACCTGGGCGAGGGCATCCACGAGGGCGAGATCCTCAAGTGGCACGTGGCGCAGGGCGGCCAGGTCGCCGAGGACGCGCCGCTGGTGGACGTGGAGACGGACAAGGCGGCCGTCACCATCCCCGCCCCCCGCGGCGGCCGGGTCCACGCCCTCAAGGGCAAGGTGGGCGACATCATCAACGTGGGCGACGTGGTCGTCGTGATCGACGACGGGTCCGCCGACCAGGCCGCGGCCGCCGCCGAATCGGCCGACCGGGTCTTCGCCGAGCCGGACCTTGCCGAAACGGCCGCCCTGCCCGAGACCGCGGCGCCGGCC
>JACZKN010000439.1 GCA_014859985.1 Candidatus Krumholzibacteriia bacterium
CAGACGAAGCTCTCGCCGGCGAAGGTCAGGTGCTCCTCCTTGCCGACGCGGTTGACCAGGGCGGTGAAGTACCCGTTCTGGAACGCCGCCACCCGCATCTCCGCCTCGTACAGTCCGTCCGGCCACTCGCCCACGCCGCCCGCCTGGGGGACGACCACCAGGTCGGCGCCCGCCAGCGCCAGGGCGCGCATGTACTCGGGGAAGTGGCGGTCGTAGCAGATGGCCACGCCGACGCGGCCGGCACAGGTGGCGTAGACCGGGGCGCCGGTGTCGCCGGGCGTATAGTACCCCTGCTCGTGGAAATGCTCGTACTCGGTGATGTGCACCATGCGCGTGCTGCCCAGCAGCGCGCCGTCGGCGTCGATGACCGGCGAACTGTCCCAGGTGCGGCCGTCGGGGGTGCGCTCGAAGAGGTTGAGGACCACCACGACACCGCACTCGCGGGCCAGGGCCTGGAAGGTTCCGGTCGTGGGGCCGGGGACGGGTTCGGCCAGGGCGAGGGACCCGGGCGTGGCCTTCACCTGCGGATAGAAGCGGCTGAAGGCCAGCTCGGCGAAGGCCACCAGCTCGGCGCCGTCGGCGGCGGCGCGGCGGGCGGCCGCCAGGCCCCGGGCGAGGTTCTCCCGGGGGTCGGGGCCGGCGTGCTGCTGGATCAGGGCCAGGCGCATGGGCGCTCCTTCGGCTGGGGTCTTGGGGCGAGGATAGCGGGCCGGTCCGGGTCTGCCAACCCGGGACGCGGAACGGCCCGCAGCCGGGGCCGCGGGCCGTCCAGGCATACCGGTCGCGCGCCGCGCTACCGGATGAGGCTCATCTTCGCCGTCTCGCCGGCGTGCTCGCCGTCGCTGAGCAGCCGCGCGAAGTACGACCCGCTGGGCACGGCGCGCCCGGCGCGGTCGGTGCCCCGCCAGGTGAACCGGTGCGTCCCGGCGGCCAGCACGCCGCCGCCCAGGACGTCGACCAGCTCGCCGCGCACCGAGTAGATCCGCACCTCGGCCCGGCCCTCCCGGGGCAGGGCGAAGGTGATGGTGGTCTGGGGGTTGAAGGGGTTGGGGAAGCAGCGCAGGGCGTGGCCGGCGAAGGGCACGCCCGGAGCCGGGGCCGCGGTCCGTGCCATTGTCAGGTACACGGGGCCGGTCGGCGAGCCCAGGGCGAGGCGGTCCTGGTCGCGCATCGACCCGCAAACGGTTACCCCGCTGCGGTCCCGGAGCTCCCAATCGAGATCCGCGGGCCAGCCGGTCCGGTCCCAGGCCAACTCGAGGGGTGTGGCGCCGTCGGGTATGATCCGCAGTTCCCAAGCGAAGTCCCGGTCGTCCAGCGGGGCGACGAGATCGACGGACAACGCGCTGCCGGTCCGGAGCTCCAGATCCGGTCTCAGGATGGCGATGGCGGGCCCCCCGGCAGGTGCCGGCGGCGGCTGCGGCAGGTCGAACCCGGCGTCGAACCCGTCGGTCGCCAGCGGATCGGCACCGAGGACGACTGATCCGGTCAAGCGGCCATCTGTCCGCAGCTGCAGGACGGTTCGCCAGCCGCCGGCAGGGGTGGTGGCCGTGGGATCCGGGGTCTTCCCTGCCGCGATGAAGTCCTGCCAGGCGAATTCGAGGGCGACATCTTCCTCAAGAGCCGCGATCCAGTACCCGTTCCAGGGTTCGAGAGCCGAGACCCGGTCGTAGGCCCGGCCGTCGGTGTCGTAACCCACGAACCCGGTCACGAGATTCGCGTCCAGGGCGTCCTGCCAGGAGAAGCTCACGGAACCATACCTGACGCGTGTGCCCTCGACCGGTCCGGGGAACCACAGGGGATAGCCCAGCAGGTTCCAGCCGGGGACCAGACCGAGGAGGACGGGGTCGAGGGCAGGACGCCCGTCCATGGTCCAGACGAACGCCTCGTCCGTCACCAGCCAGAAGCCCTGCCCGACGCCGACGGCCTGCTCCGGCGCGATCGTCTCGTAACCTGTCCCGGGAAGGAACCCATAGGCGTAGGCCGTTCCCGGGGCCAGCCCCAGGATGACGCTGCCGCAGTCTTCGCGACCGGACGGCGGAATCAGTGGTGGCGCGAGCAGCGACCACCCCGCCGGGATATCCCGGGATTCCGGGGACAAGGGGGGCGTCGTCACCCCCCCGACGATCAATTCGAAGCGCAGAGCGGCGGGACCGGCGACCCCGGTCGTGAACGCCAGATCGGGCCACAGGTCATGGACGAGGCCGGTCGCCACATCCCTGAGGCGCAGGGCCACATCGCCGGCAAAACCGGGCGTGAACCGGAGTTCGAGGGTGCCGGTGCGGTCGGTTTCCACCAGGATCGGCCAGGCCCGCTCGTCGAGGTAACAATCGTACAAGGCGCGGACGTCCCGGGAGAATCGCGGTCCCAGCGGCCATTCGGCGTGCTTGAAGGAGAGGTGCACGTAGTTGCCGGGCGGCGGTGGCGGCATGGGCGCGTCGAGGCCGATATCGAAGCCATCGGTGGCGCCTTCAGCGGTCGCGGCGGCAATCCCCGCCGAGACCAAGGAATCGACGCCCGCAGTGATGCCGACCTCCAGGCCGACAATGGCGGGATCGACGGCTCCGACCGTCAGGGTAAAATTCCGTTCGTGGCCCACGACGAGAAAAGTGTAGGCGGGATCCGACCCCAGGCGGACCGTGTGGCCCGTTGCGTGGTCGGTCAGGGTCAACGGCGCCCCGTCGGCGGGGTCGAAGGAAGGCGCGAACGTGATCGTCGTGATCGTGCCGATGAGCGTCGTCGGTACATTGAAGGTGAAATCCCAGGACCTGCTCGACCGCGCGGTGTCGTAGATCCCGCGGTAGTCGTGCTTGAAGTACGGGAAGTGGCGGCGCCAGTCTGGGCGCACGAAGGTGATCGCGAGGTTGTCGTCGACCGCCTCCAGCTCCGGATCGTAGGCGTCCGTTGTCCGGCGCCCTGCACCCAGGACGTTGCCGCCGTCGCCGTGTCCGACGATCCGGATCGACCACTGCGGGGTGTACACGGCCAATTCGGCTTCCTGCCACAATCCGAAGACGGGCTCGGCGAAGGAACCGGAAGCCGGCCAGGCGGGGTTCAGCCGGAATTCGTCGGCATGGTCGGTGATCGCGAGGTGGTCGGGAATCGACGGGGCCCCCTGCACCGGGACCAGGCGGATGCCGGCCGGGATCTCCGCGAACGCGCCGATCTCCAGGGTGACGCAGGTAGCATGGTCGCCGACGACCGGCAGATTGGTTCCGCAGAAGAACTCCGGTACGGAGCGGAAGTTGTAGGTCTGCGGGGGAAGGTGCGAGCCGAGCAGGACAGCGCTCGGCGGCATCTCGATCCGGAATTCGAAGCCGCCGACGATCGTGATCGGACCATCGGCGCCGGTGCCGCCCAGGTTGAAGTTCCGTGGATTCAGAAGCACGACATACGCTTCGACGATGCCCGGGGGGCCCCAGTAGCTCGCGTCGTCGCTGGTTCCGCCCTGGTCCGTGTAGATGCCGATGCTGTTGTCCGGCATCTCCGCGCCGGCTCGAGGTGCGTCGGGGACAACGAGGACCAGCAGCGCGAGCATCGCTGATCTCAACAACATATGATCTCCAATCGTATTGTCACGTATGCAATTGAACCATAATGCGAATATACTGTCAAGATTCCGGCCTGCCGGGCGTGCGACCAAGGAGCCGACGCGAAGGGGCGGCAGGTCACCCCGCCGCCCCTCGCTCTGCTGCCGATCACCGCGCTGCGGTTACCGGTAGTTGGCCTTCAGCTGGCCCCAGGTGCTCTGCTCCTCGTCGGGCAGGGCCTTGTCGTCGTCGCCCATGTCCTCGTCGCCACAGCCCAGCTCGTTGTAGTCGGCCAGCTGGTCCTTGACGTCCAGGATCATGCCGCGGGCCGCGCCGTCGGGCTTGCTCTTGAGCGGGTACTGGGCCAGGAGCGCGTCGGCCTGGCTGATGGCGCCGTTGATGCTCGGGTCCGAGCCGTTGAGCACGTTCAGCTTGGCCGCGATCAGGTGGTAGGCCAGGATGATGGTGGCGTCGCCGCGCACCGGGCAGCCCATGATGGCCAGCAGCTGCGCCTGGTTGTAGGTCGTGCTGCCGAGGGTCAGGGAGGTGACCGGCCAATTCTCTTCGTGGTTCTTCCAGTAGCCCGGGGTGTAGTTGCAGGCGTCGCCGGTCGGACACTCGCAGACGAAGGTGGCCATGAACGCATCGGATGTGATCTCGACGCGGCCGTCGCTCTGGGAAACGGCCTCCATCCGCACCGACACCGTCGCGGTGTAGGTGCCGCACAGCTCCTGGCCCCAGGCCTGCATGAACCAGGCGGTCTTGTAGAGGCCCATGCCGGGCGTCGTGAGCACTTCGGTGGCGCTGATGTCGGCGACCACGGCGCCCGACTGGTCGACGAGCAGGGCGTTGAAGTCCAGCGTGGCGGTCAACGCCGAGCCCCAGCGGGTCTCCGCCGTCGCGGCGAAGCCGTCGCAGTCGGCCGTGCCCGTGAAACCGGTCAGGCCGGTGGCCAGGGCCAGGCCCGGCACCGTGAGCATCGCGAGAATTACACTGATCCTGAGCATGGCGCGCATATAAGGTCCCTCCTGGGATTGTTGAGAATTCCCCCGGATCGGTCAGTCGATCAGGCAACGTTAAGGACTATATCATAAGTCAAAGCATGATTTCAATGAAATAGTCTCGTTCGCTCTTCTTTTAGCGCATCTTCGGGACCTATGGGGCCGCCGGCCCACCCATTGGGCCCATAGCCAGGGCCCGGCCACGCCAACCGGCGGCCCCGCGTCCGGCCAACCAGCCCGTCGTCCAGCAGCTCTGGAAGTTGAACCCGCCGGTAACGCCGTCGATATCAAGGAGTTCTCCGGCCAGGAACAGCCCCGGGCAGATCCGGCTGCCCATGGTCCGGAAGTCCACCTCGCCGAGGGCCACGCCGCCGCAGGTGACGAACTCCTCCTTGAACGGGGCCTGGCCGGTGACCGGCAGCACGGTGGCCTTCAAGGCCCCGGCCAGGCGCAAGCGGGTGTCGCGGTCCAGGTCGGCCCAGCGCGCCTGGAGGTCGATGCCCGCCTCCCGCACCAGCGCAGCCCACAGGCGGGCAGGCAGCGGCGTGGCGTGGTCGCCGGCGACGGCGCGCCGGCCGTGGCTGCGGATGCGCTCACGCAGCAGGGCGTCGGCATCGGCCAAGCCGGGCAACCAGTCCACCGCCAGGTCGAAGGCGTAGCCGCAGGCCTGCAGGACGCGGGCGCCCCAGGCCGACAGGCGCAGCACGGCCGGGCCGCTCAGGCCCTTGTGGGTGACCAGCAAGGGGCCGCCGGCCTCGAGCCCCGCGGCCGCCACCCGCACCTCGGCCGCGATCCCGGCCAGGCCCGCCAACAGGGGCGCTTGGCTGCGGAAGGTGAACAGCGACGGCACCGGGGGCACGACGGTGTGGCCCAGGCCGCGGGCCAGGGCGTAGCCGTCTGGGCCCGATCCGGCGGAGGTGCGGCCGCCGCTGGCCAGCACCACGGCACCGGGACGACGGGTTCACCGTCGCCACCGCCGGCGGCGACCTGCAGGCCGGTGCCGTGGTGCTGGCCAGCGGCGGCCGCACCTCCGCCGGATCGGGCCCAGACGGCTACGCCCTGGCCCGCGGCCTGGGCCACACCGTCGT
>JACZKN010000440.1 GCA_014859985.1 Candidatus Krumholzibacteriia bacterium
GGCACCCAGGGCTCGTTCACCCAGTTCACCGCCCCCGGCAGGCGGCCCGCGTAGTGGTCGGCCTCGACCACGACGAGCGGCAGCCGCGTGCCGCCGGTGGATTCGCCCGGCTGCGGCGCGCCGCCGGGGGCGGTGAACTGGGTGAACGAGCCCTGGGTGCCCCGCAGGTCGGGCACGCACATGGCCGAGAGCATGCGGCCGGGGTAGGTGTCCGGCGGGAAGGTGATCGGCACCCGCAGGATGGTGCTGGGCACGCCGTGCTCGGCCAGGGTCCGCCAGAAGGGCTTGCTGCGGCGCAGCAGCTCGTACCGCGCCTTGGGCCGCCCGATCACCCAGGGCCCCAGCCTGCGCAGGCGGCCCGTCTCGGTGATGCGCGTGGACGACAGCACCGGCAGGTGGGTGCGCGGATCGCGGCCCAGGAAGTCGAAGATGTTGTGGCCGCCGGCGTCGGTGCCGGTGGCGAAGGTGGACCAGCCGACCGGCGACATGGGCGGCAGGGTGGTGGCCAGGCGGCGGTAGCCTCCGGCGGCGGCCAGGCGCTGCAGGTTGGGCAACAGGCCGCGGGCCATGAACTCGTCGCACAGCAGGGGGTCGATGCCGTCCAGGCCGACGACGATCACCCGGCGGGCCTTGGCCCGGCCGGCCCGGCGGCGGCCTTTCCAGCGGCGCACGGCCACCCGCAGGGGCCACAGGAAGACCGCGACGATCGCGAGCAGGATCCCCGCCAGGGCGAACAGGAACGAGCCGCCCAGGGCGAAACCGGCGCCGGGGCCGATGTAGGCCAGGGCGGGCGGCGGCGACGACAGCAGCGCCACCGCCGCGGCCAGGAGCGCGGCGGTGCGGCGGGACGCACGGAAGCTGGGGCTGCGGCGGGCCATGCGGGCTTTGCTCGGTCCAGGGCTGGGTGCGGCTAGGGGTCGGACGACGGCGCGACGGTGGGCCGGACGACCGGATTCCGACCCTTCAGGCTAGTTGAGAGCCGGCTTTCCGTCAAGGCGACGGCCCCGCTACCGGAACAGGGCCTTGAGCGCACCCCACCGCGCCGCCGCGGCGGGAACCGGCGCCTCGTGGATCTCGATCTCGTAATCCTCATCGACCGAGGTCACGGCGCCGACCCAGGGGTCGACGGGGTCGTCGGCATCCCAGTAGGCGGCGCGGCCGGGGACCGTCGACAGGGGCGAGGGCTGGACGTACAGGAAGGCGTTGGACCAGAGGTAGCAGGGCGGCCGCAGCTCGGGCCAGGGCGTGAAGGTCGCGGTCGCGCCGGCGGCCAGGTGGCAGGTGGCCAGGACCGTGGACAAGTCGCTGTAGGGCGAGCCCACCGGCATCGGCTCGTCGTAGAGCACGAACACGGTGCCGTCGGCGTCCGTCCAGACGTTGGCGGGCACCGGTGCGGACCAGCCGACGATCTGCAGGCCGTCGCCGGCGTTCACCCGGCAGACGAACCCGCCCAGGCGCGTGACCGGGCGGGCGATCTGCTCGGCGCCGAAGGCGTCGTTGCGCGGGTCGAAGAGCTTCAGCTCGAGGGTGAACGCGTCCCCGGCCTGCGCGTACGCGCAGTTGTAGTCGTGGGCGGAGCTGGCGGCGTAGGTGAAGGATATGGAGTTCCCGGCGGGATCCGGGGCCGCCACGGCTGCGGCGGCCAGCAGGATCAGGACGACGGCCAACCGTACCATGACAGACCTCCAGGGGCGGCGGCATCGGCGGCGTGCGGCCTGTCATTATAGCACGCGATCGGTGGCTGCTGTCAACCGGACTGCGCATCCAGTCCCAGGCGGCCGGGCGCCCGGGGCGGAATATGCGACAATCTTGATCCCTGTTCCCGGCCGGCGGTGCGTTGGGAGGTGTGAGACAGGACAACCCCCGCACGCCGGTCCAGGAACCGGAAAAAGGAGCACCCAGCCATGGCACATGCCCGATCGTTCACCATCCTGCTGGCGCTTGCGCTGCTGGCGGCCGCCGCGGCCGGGCCCGCGCCGGCCGCCCCCGGCGACCACGTGTGGAGCCGCGGCTTCGACACAGAGACGCTGGCCGACATCACCCCCGACGGCGAGGTCACGGTCGCGGGGATGTTTTACGGGACTGTCGACTTCGGCGGCGGGCCGCTGACGCCGAGCAACCCCTTCGGGGGCGACATGTTCGTGGCCAGGTTCGACGCCAACGGCAACCACGTGTTCAGCTTCGCGGTCGTCGGGGGCCAGGGTCACGGCGTCAACGCCGTGCGGGCCGACCCCGCCGGCGGCGTCTACGTGATGGGCCGCATCTACTCCGGTTCGGTCGACTTCGGGGGCGGCCCCCTCGCGGCGAACAACGACTTCTACGTGGTGCGCTACGACGAGGACGGCAACCATCTGTTCAGCGGGCTGCACGGCAATGTCGAACTGGCCGACGCGGAGGCGGACGCCCAGGGCCTGATGATCGTGGGCGCCACCCGCTCGACCGCCGACTTCGGGGGCGGGCCCCTGACCACCGCCGGCGACACCGACGCGCTGATCGCCCGGCTCGACGGCGCCGGCAACCACGTCTTCAGCGCCATCTACGGGGATGCCTACGGCCAGTACGCCCGGGCCGTCGGCCTCGACGCCGGCGGCGGGTCGGTGGTCGCCTTCCAGATCGCCGGCACCATCGACTTCGGGGGCGGCCCCCTCGTCCCGGCCGGCTTCGGGCTGGCCCTGGTCGAGTTCGACGCCACGGGCGCGCACGTCCGCAGCGACCTGATCGACGGCGACTTCACCTCGGGCATCACCTACAACGTGCACCTGGACGTCAAGGACGACGGGGGCTTCGTCGTGGCGGGCGAGCTGCACGGGGCGGCCGACCTCGGCGGCGGCCCGCTCTATACCGCGGGCAACACCGACGTGTTCGTGGCCCTCTTCGGCACCGACGGCACGCACCTGTTCAGCGCGTCCTACGGATCGACCAGCTACCAGGTGGTCAACAGCGTCACGTTCGCCCCCGACGACGCGATCGTCCTGAGCGGCAATTTCGTCAATGACCTGGATTTCGGGGGCGGGGTCCTCAGCGCCGGCCCCACCACCCCCAAGCTCTTCCTGGCCCGCCTGGACGCCGGCGGCGCCCATGAGTTCAGCACCACCTACGAAGGGCCGTCCGGTGCCTACAGCCTGATCACGCGGACGAAGGCCGCCGGCGCGCTCCTGCTGGAAGCGTCGTCGTCGCCCGACCTCGACCTCGGCGGCGGCCCCCTCGGCCCGTACTACAGCTTCCTGGGTGTCCTGGAAGGCAGCGGGACGGTCCCCAGCTCGGTGACCGACGGCGACACCCCGGCCGTGCCGGTCGGCGTCGCGGCCTATCCGAACCCGTTCAATCCCGCGACCAAGCTGGCCTTCACGCTCGACCACCGGGGCGAGGTCGAGGTGCTGGTGCACGACCTGCGCGGCGCCCTGGTAGCGCGGCTCTTCCGGGGCGAATTGGACGCCGGCGCCCATGAAGTGCAGTGGCGGGCCGAGGGCGTGCCGTCGGGAGTGTACCTGGCCACGGTGCGCGCCGGTGCGGCGCGGCGGACGACGCCCGTGACCCTGGTGAAGTAGGCCGCGCCGCCCTGCGGACGGCCGCCCCCGCGGCGGCCGTCCGCAAGGCCCCGGTCGCGGTCAGCGCACGAGCTGCGAGACCACCTCCCCCTCGATCACCACGCCCGTGCAGTGGCTGGTGTACTCGAAGGGATCGCCGTCGAAGAGGGCCAGGTCGCCGTCCTTGCCCACGGCCAGGGTGCCCACCCGGTCGGCGATACCCAGCAGCTGCGCCGCGTCGCGGGTCACCGCCGCCAGCGCCCGCGCGAAGCCCAGGCCGTGCCCGGCCGCCACCGCCGCCTCGAACAGCACCACCCTGGTCTTGGGCACGTACGACTCGTAGCCGCTCTGCAGGGCGAAGGGGATGCCCGCGTCGGCCAGCTGCGCGGCGGTCGCGAGGCTCAGGTTCTCGGTCTCGCCGAAGGCCCGGGTCATGGTCGGGTGCAGCAGCACCGGCACGCCCGCGGCCTTGATCTGGGGCAGCAGCTGGTGGGCCTCGGCGGCGCCGTCCAGCCACAGGCGCAGGCCGAACTCCTCGGCCAGGCGCAGGGCGTTGGTGATGTCCCGCACCCGGTGGGCGGTGACCATCAGGGCCAGCTCGCCGTCCAGCACGCGGACCATCGTCTCGGCGCGCAGGTCACGCGCCGGCGGCGGGCCGTCACCGCCGGTGGCTGCCAGTTCGGCCGCATACTCCCGGGCCCGGATCAGCTCCTGGCGCAGCAGGGCCACGGTCTTGGCCCGCGAGGGGGCCGCCACGCCCTCCGGACCGATCGCGGGCGCCAGGGTCGCGGCCACGGCCACGGCCTCGCGCACGAGCGCCTCGGCGACGGTGCGGCCGCGGGTCTTGACGATCATCGTCTGGCCGGAGACCGGCAGCCCGGGGGCGTGGCCCGTGTGCACCGTGGTCACCCCCAAAGAGCGCAGCCAGGCCACCAGCTCGTCGTCCGGGTTGTAGGCGTCGACCGCCCGCAGCTCCGGCTGCACCGGCCCGGCCCGATCCAGCATGTCCTGGTCGGCGGGCACGTTGAAGATTCCCGAGAGGCCGACGGTGGCGTGGGCGTCGATCAGACCGGGCGTGACGACGGCGGCTTCCAGGACCCGGTAGCCCGCGGGGATGGCCACCGTGGCGGCGGGGCCGACGGCCGCGATGCGGCCGTCGGTCACCACCACGACGCCGTCGGTGATGGCCGGGCCGTCCATGGTGTGCACGACGCCGCCCTTGACCGCGACCTGGGCCTGGGCCGACGCGGCGGCGCACAGGAGGATGATCAGCAGTGTCTTCACGATTCGCCTCCCTGGTCGGCGCAGCACAGGAACGGCTCCTGGTCGCGGCCCGCGCCCTGGCCGCCCTCGGCGTGGAGCAGGTCGTCCGGATCGTCGCGGTCGAAGACCTTGCGCCCCTCGACCCAGGTTTCCAGGACGCGGGTGTAGACGCTCAGGGGGTCCCCGTCCAGGATCACGAAGTCCGCGTCCTTGCCCTCCTCCAGGCTGCCGATGCGGTGGTCCAGGTCCAGCATCCTCGCCCCGTTGACGGTCAGCGACGCCAGCGCGGTCGTCCGGTCCAGGCCGCCGCGCAAGCCCATGGCCGCCGAGCGCAGGAACAGCCGGCTGTCGGTGATCCAGTCGTCGGTGTGGTAGGCCACCAGCACGCCGGCGGCGGCGAGCACGGCGCCGGTCTCGAAGCGCAGGTTCACCGCCTCGTGCTTGCCGCCCGGCGAGTCGACGGTGATGATGGAGCAGGGCACGCCCGCCTCGGCGATCGCCTCGGCCACCTTCCAGCCCTCGCTCACGTGGTGCAGTACCACCTTGAAGCCGAAC
Organism: Candidatus Krumholzibacteriia bacterium; assembly: GCA_014859985.1. GTDB lineage: Bacteria > Krumholzibacteriota > Krumholzibacteriia > LZORAL124-64-63 > LZORAL124-64-63 > JACZKN01. The sequence goes on from JACZKN010000440.1 coordinate 5,346, forward strand.
TCCTGCCGCAGCCGCAGCACGGTCATCACGTCGTCGGCCCGGTGGGTGTGGTGGTGCACCACGCGCTCGCCCCGCAGCACCTCGACCAGGATCTCCAGGTCCAGGTCGCGGGGCGGCCGCTTGGCCGGGTCACCTGCGGCGGCCTCGAGCTTCGCCTGGTACTCCCGCGCGGCGATGAACTGCTCGCGCACCAGGAAGGCGGACTTGCCGCGGGTGCCGGGAAAGGGCGGCTTGCGCATGCTGTTGGTGCCGTTGGCCATCTTCAGGCCGCCCAGCACGCGGCCCTCCTTGTCCAGGTACGCCCAGTCCTCGGGGCGCACCGCGCCGGACTTCACCCCGCGCAGCTTCAGGTAGATGGTCTGTCCGCTGCTGAGGTAGCCGCTGCCGGGCATCACGTTCACGGTGGTCAGGCCGCCGGCCACGGCGCGGCGGTAGCCGCTGGAGAAGACGTTCACCGCGTCGAGGATGCGCACCCCCGGCTGGATGGGCCCGCTCTCGTCCGCGGCCCGGAAGCCGCCCACGTGGCTGTGGGTATCGACCAGGCCGGGCATGATCACCTTGCCCGCGGCGTCGACCACGGTGGCCCCGCCGGGAATCCGCGTGCGGTCGGCCGGACCCACCGCCGCGATGCGGCCGTCCTTGACCACCAGGGTGCCGTCGGGGATCTCCTCGCCGGTGACGGTGATCAGGTGGGCGTGGGTGAAGGCGACCGTGTCGGCGAGGGTCGGGGCCGCAGCCAGCAGCAGCGCGGCCGCGGCGGCGAGGGTTCGGGGCATGGGGTTCCTCCGCGGGGGACCGGGTGGGTATTGATATCCGATCGATGATATCCGTTTTCACCCCCGGCCGCAATCGCGACCCTTCGGGCTTGTTCCCCGGCCGGCGGACGGTACGATGGCCCCGCTCACCGCGGTGCCCGGGCGGGACGGATGCCCTGCACCGGCGGATCGGGGTCCCCCTGACCGCGAACGGTTGGTGCCGTGGACGAACGCCGCAGGACCACGCTGATCGGCGGCGCGGCCCTGGGCCTGCCCCTGGACGACGCCTGGATCCACGCGGCATTCGCCCGCAACCTGGCGTTGGACCGGACCTGGGGGCTGTTCGCCGGGGAGCCGTCCGGCGGCGAGAGCAGCCTGCTGTGGCCTGCTGTCCTGGCCCTGGGCGAACTGGGTGGCGCAGCGCTGGCACCGGTCCTGGCCCTGGTGCTGGGGTCCGCCTCTTTCCTGATCCTGCCCGGACTGGTCGGCGCGCTGGCGTCGACGCCGGTCCGCGGGCGCTGGATCGCCGGGGCCGTCGGTCTGTGCGGCCCGCTGGTGTTTCTCGCGTTGTCGGGCATGGAGACGATTCCCGCGCTCACCGCGGGGACGGGCGCGCTGGTATTGCTGCGCCGTGGGCACGTGGGCCGCGCGGCGACAGCCGCCGGGATCGCCGTCCTCCTGCGGCCCGACTCGGTGCTGCTGGTGGCCGTGCTCGCCGCGGGGGTCGCCGTCGGTCGGCGGGACGGTCCACCGCTCCGCTCGGCCACACTGCTGTGGGCGTGGAGCCGGCTATGGCCCGCGATCGCCCTGGTCCTGCTGGCGGTGATCCTGCTATCGCTGCTGGAGCGGCACTTCCCGCCGGCCACCCTGGGCGGGCGCCGTTGGCTCGTGGGGCTGCCGGCGGACCTCGCGCCGTCGGGGGCGCCCGGCGGGCTGCTGGCC
>JACZKN010000441.1 GCA_014859985.1 Candidatus Krumholzibacteriia bacterium
GCCCCCACGGCGGTCCCCACCTGGCCATGCTCCGCGAGCCCATGGCCGCCACCTGCGCCCGCTGCCACGACACCGGGACCCCCGCCGGCGCCGACTGGCACGCCCATGCTCCGGTGGCCGAAGGCGACTGCGCCGCCTGCCACGACGCCCACCGCTCGGCCCAGCGGGGCCTGCTGCAGGCCCCGGCCGCGCAGCTGTGCACCCTTTGCCACGGGGACGTGGCGCGGTCCGACGGCATGGCGTCGGTCCACGCCCCGGCCGAGGGATCGTGCCTGGACTGCCACCTGCCCCACGGCGGCGAAGGTCCCGGTTTCCTTTCCGCCCGGACTCCCGGCCTCTGCTTCAACTGCCACGACGAGAACAGCCGCTCCCTGCGGGCGGCCCACCTGGACCGGGAGCTGGCGGGGCTGGACTGCACCGGCTGCCACGCGCCTCACCGTTCGGCGCAGCCGGGCCTGATGCAGGCACGGATCCATCCGCCGTTTGCCGACCGCGACTGCGCGGGCTGCCACGAGGGTGCCACACCGGTGGCCGACCAGCGGGCGCTCTGCTTCGGCTGCCACGACGATGTGGCGGACGCGGCGGCCAAGGTCGTGCACGCCCCCTTCGCCGACGGCTCCTGCAGCGACTGCCACAACGCCCACGCCAGCCGCGGCGAGCACCTGCTGAACACCCTGACCACGGCCGGCACCTGCGCCGCCTGCCACGACCCGGCCGACCTGGTGCCGGACCCGGCCCTGGCCCACACGCCGGTCCGCGAAGGCCGTTGCACGGACTGCCACGATCCCCATGCCGCGGGCCAGCCTGCGCTGCTGCGCGGCAAGGCCAGGGAACTTTGCCTGGGCTGCCATGCCGAGCTCAAGGAGGCCGGCGGCCTCGCGCACGTGCACGCGCCGTTCGCGGACGGCAACTGCCTCGATTGCCACGATCCCCACGGCGGTCCGGTGCCCATGAGCCTGGTGAAGGCCCCCACGGCCCTGTGCGCGGACTGCCACGGCATCACCCCCGCGGAGATCCGCCCGGCGCACCGGGGCTTCCCCGTGGACCGCTCCGACTGCTCCACCTGCCACGCGCCCCACGCCTCGGACCGGCCGGGCCTGCCCCACGCGTTCAGCCACGAGCCCTATGCGGCCGGGGACTGCGCCGCCTGCCATCAGGGGACCGACCCCCAACCCGCCGGCAGCCAGATGGCCCTGTGCCTGGAATGCCATCCCGGGCTGGGCGAGGATCTGAAGACCGGCCTGCTGCACGCGCCGCTGGCCGAGGAACAGTCCTGCACCGTGTGCCACGCGCCCCACACGGCGCCGGGCCCGCATCTGCTGCCCCGCAACACCCAGGCGGTCTGCGCCGGCTGCCACGAGGGTCAGGTCGACCATCTCAAGCGCGCCGAGCACCGGCATCCGGCCGTCGGCGGCGCCACCTGCACGGTCTGCCACGACCCTCACCTGGCGGCGCCGGACCGCAACGCGCCGGAGCTGAAACGCGAGGCTTGCCTGGCCTGCCACAGCTACGCCGAGCACGCGGACCATCCGATGGGCCCGGACAGCGTCGACCCCCGCACGGGCCGGCCCATGCTCTGCGACAGCTGCCACGATCCCCACGGCTCGGCCTGGCCCAAGTTCATGCACGACGACCCGGAGGGCCGGATCTGCGTGGGCTGCCACACCGACAAGCTGCGCCAGAAACGGACCCCGTGAGCAGCCTGGCGTGACAGGGCGATGACAAAACCCCGCCGCCGGGCGGCAGGAAAGCCGGCAGCGGCGGATCCGCGGAGGATCCGCCGCTGTCATTCATTTTCAACATGCCGTAAGACTTTACCTCTGGAGGCGTTGGTGGTCGTGATGACCAGGCAATGACAAAATTGGCGTTTAGGTGTTATTTTTTCTGCAAAGAGATTGACTTCGCCCACGAGTCTGATATGATTCTCCGGTGCGCAATTCGGGCATTTCGCCGGCCGCTTTCCAGCGGGAACTCCAAATTGGTGACAGAATGCTGACGAATCACCCCAAAGCATCAGGCAGAGTGCACGCCACGGGTGTGAATCTTTTGACGACATTGATCGTCCTGATAACGATTGTCAGCCTCGCTGGCCAGACCCGCGGGGCGGTCCTGTTCGCCTACGAGACGACCCTGGAGCTGGACGCGGGGGCCGGCGGGCGGATCCACCCCACCCACGTGTCCTCTGACCCGCTCAGTGGCGAGATCTGCGTGACGGACGTGCGCCAGAGCACCCTGCACGTGGTGGGCAGCCGCCACGTGCCGCTGTTCCGGACCGGGCCCTTCGCGGGCATCTCGTGGCCCGCCTCCGGCTGCGTCGACCCCGACGGCACCCTCGTCTTCACCGACGCGGGCAGCGACCGGAACTTCGCCATCCGCCGCCTCGACATCTTCGGTGAACCGGCGCCCTTCGCCCCCGAGAGCCCCCTGGAGGGCTGGAGCCCGCGGCTGGTCACCATCCTGGCCGGCGGCGACTACCTGTCCCTGGACCAGGCCAACGCCGTGCTCGCCCGCCACGACCGCACCAGCGGCCGGCTGGTGTGGTGGCTGCGCGTCGGCGATCCGGCAGCCCGCGACACCCAGCTCGACCGGCCCGCCGAGGGCCCCGACGGCACCATCTACGTGCCGGGCGGGGACCAGCGCCGGGTCTTCGTCGTGACCGCCGACGGGCGCCCCGCCGGCGACTTCGGCGAGTTCGGCTCCGCCCCCGGCCGCATGGTGCTGCCGGTGGGCGTGGGCTTCGGGCCGCAGAGCACGATCCTGGTGCTGGACCGCATGCGCGCCAAGATCCTGGTCTTCGGGCCCGACCACCGCTTCCAGAGCGAGTTCGGCTCCCTCGGCGCGAGGCCCGGCCAGTTCTACCACCCGGCCGCGCTGGCCTCGACTCCCGACGGCAGGCTCTACGTGGCTCAGGGCTTCCTGGGTCGCGTGCAGGTTTTCCGCGTCTTCTCCTCCGAGGACGAGGACGCGGAAAAGTCCGCGGGCAGCGCTGCTGCCCAAGGTGTGGCCCGAATCGCTCTCGGCGGATCCGCCGCCGGCCGTGCTGCCACGCGGCCGGACGGCTTCCGCGCCGACGGGAGCGCATCCGGGCCGCAAATCGCCGTGGTCCCCGCGGCGGATCGTTCACCCGAACCGGAGGCTGAATAGTGAAGACTCTCATCAAGCTGTCCCTGGTCCTGGCCCTCGGCCTGGCCGCCGGCAACGCCATGGCGTTCCACGACGGTGGTGTCGCCTACTGCGCCGGCTGCCACACCATGCACAACAGCCAGAACGGCGCCGTCGTCGACGCCAACAACCCCGGCGGAAACGCCTACCTGCTCAAGAGCGGCAACCCCAGCGACACCTGCCTGAGCTGCCACGCCAACTACGGCCAGTTCCGCGGCGGCAACGGTTACGGCCCGGGCGGCGACTTCTACTGGCTGACCAAGACCTTCACCTGGACGCAGCGCAGCTCGGTCGTCTCCAGCCAGGGCGACTCCCACGGCCACAACGTGATCGCCCCGGCCCGCGGCCTGGCCCAGGACGCGACCCTGACCCAGGCTCCCGGCGGCACGTTCCAGAGCCAGTACCTGAGCTGCACCAGCTGCCATGATCCCCACGGCAACCAGAACTTCCGCATCCTGTACGGCTCGGCCATCGGCCCGGTCTACAACGGCGGCCGCTACAACTTCACGGCCGAGGCCCCGCTGGCCAAGGGCAACTCCCGCAACACTTACATCGCCGGCGGCGGCTTCGAGGACAACGCCAACCACACCGTGTACAAGAGCGGCATGAGCGACTGGTGCGCGAACTGCCACACCAACTTCCACTCGCCGAACACCTCGAACTTCGTGCACCCGACCGGGCAGGCGCTGGGCTCGACCGTCGCCGCCAACTACAACGCCTACATCAGCAGCGACGAGATCGTCGGCGGCAACCCCGCGACCTCGTACTGGGGCCTGGTGCCCTTCGAGGACATCGACGTCGACCTCGAGACCGTCGACGCGGCCAACTACACCGCCGGCCCGGTTTCCAACGACCGGGTGATGTGCCTGAGCTGCCACCGCGCCCACGCGTCGCCCTTCCGGGACATCGCGCGCTGGGACATGTCCGCCACGCACATCATCAGTTCGCACCCGCAGATCACCGACGGCAACGCGACCCAGGCCGACATCGACAACATGTACTACGACTACACGTTCGTGACGAACCAGCGGTCGCTGTGCAACAAGTGCCACGTGAAGGACGCCGGCGACGCTCCCTACGAGCTCCACTAGCAGGCGTCAACCGCTCGCACCTGCGGGCGTGAAGGCGTGACAGGGCCCCGCGGAGTCCGCTCCGCGGGGCCTTTCCGCGGTGATTTCGGCGGCCCGATATGCTATGCTCTGGGGCGAATCGTCCACCCCGGCGGGACCCGCAACTCCCGCGATGAGAACGAGTATCAGCATGAGCCGTCCCCGCACCGACCACCCCGGCCGCCGGACCGCCGCGGCCGCCCTGCTGCTGGCCGCCCTGCCGGCTGTCGCGGGGAC
>JACZKN010000442.1 GCA_014859985.1 Candidatus Krumholzibacteriia bacterium
GTGGTCGTAGAAATGGAGCGCGACGTACCCAGCTGGCCACCGACTGTTCTCGGCTGGGATTGATCGGCCGGCGCCGGGCGCCGGCCGCGGGCCTCCCGGGGGCGGCCCGGCCTAGTGCTTGATCTTCTCCCAGTAGGTCGCATAGTCGAAGTTCGGGCTGTTGGCCTGGTCGTGGCAGGCCACGCAGGAGTCCTTGGCCTGCGCGCCCCAGCGCCCGTCCCGGGCGTGTTCCGTGCCGTAGCCGTGGCACGCCTCGCACTGGACGTTGATCAGGCGGTTGAACGGCGACTCGTCCGCGTAGCCGTTCTGGTACTGGTAGCCGGTGGTGTGGCAGCTCAGGCACTCCGGCTCGCCGGCCTGGCCCTGGCGGTTGATGGTGGTGTAGGCCCGGGCGTGGCCCGTCTGCAGGTAGGCCTCCCAGGTGTCCTTGTGGCAGGCGGCGCAGGTGCGGTCGGTCAGGAAATCCTCCTGCTTCGAGCCGTACGTCCGCGGGTAGGCGGCGCGCTTGGCCTCCTTGAACTCGACCTGGCTCACCTTGTAGGCCTCCACCCGCTCCAGCATCTGCGGATCGTCCGGGACCTTCTCGTCCAGGCTGGTCGACGTCACCTCCACGGCCATCACCTTGCCGTCGCTGTCGCGCAGGAACAGGTTGGCGCGGCCGACGTAGCGTCCCTCGTAGGCCGAGCCGAGCACGATGGTGTCGTCGATCAGCCTCTCCCGGGTCAGGTTGCGGAAGGTGTGCCCGATCACCGCCAGGTCGATGCCCTCGACCTCGCGCAGTACGGCATCGGTGGTGGCCTCGCCCAAGTGGCCCACCAGCACCACGGTCTGGGCCTGCGCCCGCAGCCGGGGCAGCAGTTCGCGCAGGGTGGCCACCGGGTCGGCCACCGTGAAGGCGCCCTCCTCGCCCGTCAGCGTGACGATGCGCAGGGCGGGGTCGAGCACGCTGACGATGCCGAACCGGATGCCCCCCCGCTCGACCACCAGGTACTCGGGCAGGATCAGGGTGCCGGTGGTGTCCCGCACGTTCGCGCTGGTGAACGGCAGTTCGTACTTGCCGATCATCTCGCGCAGGAACGCCAGGCCGTAGTTGAGGTCGTACTCCCCCAGGCCGATGGCATCGTAGCCGAAGTCGCCGGTCACCTGGCAGAGGAACTCGGTCTGGTGCTGTTCGTTGCGGCTGCGCGAACCGAAAAGGTCGCCACCGTCGAGCAGCAGCATCGGCGTGTTCTCTTTCCACACGTTGTCCAGGTAGTTGGCCCTCCGGGCCAACCCGCCACGCTGGCTGGACTTTCAGCCGCAGGGCTCGATCTTGCCCTTGACGTCGCTGTGGTAGACGAGGGTCACGGCCTTCCACGACTCGTCGGCCAGCGCCGACCGCAGGGCGTCGGTCGCGGCGGCGGCGCCGAACAGCACGGCGGCGGCCGTTATCGCGAGCATCTCGCGCTTGGTCATCTTCGAATCCTTCCGGAACTGCGGGATCGCCGCGGACGGCCCGCGCCGTCCGCCAAAGGGTCCGCGGCCTCCAACCCCGTCGGGAGGCCGCGGTTCCAAACCATGATACCGAACGGGGAAGACGGGGGCAAGGCCGGGGTCGGCGGACACCGCGAGGGAGGCGACGCGGCCGCCCCCTCCGGTTTCCGCCTGCCCTCCGGGACTACTTCTGCACGCGGCCCTTGAGGCTCTTGCCCGCCACGAAAGCGGGGTACCTGGCCGCCGGGATGGTGATGGTGGCCCCGGTCCGGGGGTTGCGCCCCTCGCGCTTGCGGCGATCGCGGCGCTCGAAGGTGCCGAAGCCGGTGATCCGGACCTTGTCGCCCTTGGCGACCGCGGTGGCGATGATCCCCTCGCGGGGCGCCGTGGAGAAGAGGGCGTCGACCGCGCGCCGCGCGGCGGCCCTGCTCAGGCCGGTCTTCTCGGCCAGTCGGTTGGTCAGCTCGGTCTTGTTCATGAGCCCACCTCCTTTGGTCCCGCCATCAAACCCTTCGCCGCCGCGGGCTGTCAAGGACAGACCGGGGCTGCCTCAGAAGGCCCCGAGCCCGCCGCCCAGCGAACCCATGTAGTCCTCGCGGCCGCGCGAGAATTTCAGGTCCGGGATCGAGGTCAGGTAGAGGCGGAAGCCGAAGGACGAGTCCACCTCGCTGATGGTGCGGTTGAACTCGATCCTCCAGCAGTGCAGGTCGCGGTTCAGGCTGTACTGCTGGCGCACGGGGGTCCCGGCCACGAGGTCGAAGCTCGCGTTGTAGCGGAACTCCCAGTCGCGGGTCAGGCTGGTGCCGAAGGTCAGGCCCGCGCTGGTGCGCTTCTTCTGGGTCGCCGCGCCGTTGGTGTAGCTGTAGGACATGTTGAAGCCCACGTCGAACGGGACGAAGCGGCCGCCCTCGGTGGGGTCCCGGCGCTCGCCACCCTGCCCGGTGCGGCCCGGCCGGTTGTAGTAGTCGTCGTACGGGTCGGCCTCGTCGCCGAAGAAGTCCTCCTGGTCCCGCAACGGCTGCCCGAAGTCGTCGTACCGTTGCCCCTGGAGGCTGTCGACCGCGGCGGGCTCGAGGCCCAGCCGGTCGATGGCCGCGCTGCGCTGCGGCTCGTCCGCGGTCTGCCCCGCCCCCGTGTCCAGGCGGCCGCTGAAGTTCAGGCCGTAGGTGAAGTTCGTGGATTTGAGGGCCAGCTTGCGCGGATCGATGACGTTGCTGACCCGCAGCTTCAGGTAGTTGGCCTGTCCCGGCCGCAGCGTCAGGCCGCTGCGGATGTCGCTCCAGCGCTGCTTCGGCGGCAGCTTGGGGTTGTAACTGGTGTTCAGGTCCCAGTCCAGCACGCCGTCCAGCTTCTTCTCTACCTGTCCGGTATCGCCGGCCGCGGCGGCGTACTTCACGTCGAAGCGGTTGCCCAGGCCGAAGGACCAGGCCGTGCTGTTGGACTGGTGCCCGGGCAGGCCGGGCCGCACGGTCCAGCCGCTGGTGAAGCGGACCGTGTGGCGGATGGCGCGCAGCGCGCCCACGCGCACCGGGAACAGGCCGTAGAGGGTGGTGCCCAGGTTCACGCCCAGGCTGAGGCTGGGGGTCGTCTCCTCGGTCACGTCGTCGAAGTCCTCGAAGTAGCCGGGGACGGTGTCGACGGCCGCGAACCAGCGTTCCCCGGCGTTCTCCTGCCGCCGCCAGGCCTGGCCGGCGCTCGCGGTGCCGCTGACGTTGAAGATGCCCAGGCGCGGAGGCCGCATGCTCAGGGACCAGTTGCCCTGGGCCTGGTAGCTCTGCACGGTGCGCAGCTCGTAGCCGCTGCGGCCGGCGTTGAAGTTGTAGCCCTGGGAGAAATAGGTGTTGCGCAGGATGTCCCCCACCAGGCTGCCCTGCCCCGGGCCCGAGCGCTGGGGCGCCAGGGTGATCTGGCGGAAGCTGAGCGAGAGCGCCGGCAGCGTCATGGTGTAGATGAGATTGTCGGTGGCGGGGTCGTCGTCCTCGGCGTTGGTGCGCTCGTCCCGGACCGCGTTGAGGCTGCTGTTCATGAACGACCAGTTGCGGCTGACGAAGACGCTGGACTTCAGCTGGCCGCTGACGATGTCCCGGTTGGCGCTGCCGGAGAGGTCGTTGCTCGACAGCTTCGTGGAGGCCAGGCGCACGTCGCCGCGGAACTGGTAGTCGTCGAAGAGCGTCGGCTGGTTGTGGTTCCAGCGCAGCTGCCACTCGCTGGTGGAGTTTTCGCCCAGCCCCTGCTTGCGGCTGTAGTCGGCGCCGCCCTGGAAGGTGTAGCGCTTGTTGTAGCGGTTGCTGATGCGCCAGCCCAGGTCCCGCCGCTCGTTGTAGTCGCCCTCGGCGATGAAGTCCATGTACTCGCTGGCGGCCCAGTAGTAGCCGAAGTCGCGGATGTAGCGGCCGTCGCGGCTGGACCAGCCGAAGTCGAAGGAGGGGAACAGGATGCCCGACTGGCGCCCTTCCTTGAGGCTCTTGTAGTAGAAGGGCAGGGCGAACACGGGCACCCGGCCCACGCGCAGGACGATGGGCGCGGCGACCACCTTGTCCTCCATGCGCATCTTCATCTTGTCGGCCCAGAAGTGGTAGTGGGGCTGCTCCAGGTCGCAGGAGGTCATGCGGCCGCCGCAGATCTTCAGCGTGGTGTCCTCGAAGCGCCGGATCTCGTCGCCCACGTAGTAGTAGTTGTCGAAGGAGGTGACGCCGTCCTTCACCGCGCCGGTCTTGTGCCGGAAGTTGTAGCCCATGCGCCCGCCGGCGATGGTCTCGCTGTCCACCACCAGCGGCTCGCCCTCGGCGTAGAGCTCGCGGTCGCGGGTGTCCAGCTTGATGCGGTCGGCCGTCAGCTTCATGGTGCCGTACTCGAGCACGCCGTCGTCGCGGATGTCGATGGTCTTGTCGCGCATCTCGAAGGCTACGGCGCCGCCGCTGTACTTCACGTCCTGGGCGGTGGCCAGGAAGTCGAGGTTCGAGCGGCTGGTGTCCAGGCCGGCGGCGGCCAGCGAATCGAGAGCCACCGTCAGCAGGGAATCGACCAGGGTCGGCCGCGCCGCACCGGACCGGGCCGGCGGCACCAGGCCGATGGAGCGGGCCAGCGAGTCGATCTCGGCGCGCACCAGCGAGTCGGCCAGGGCCGCGCGCACGGCGGCCGCCGCCG
>JACZKN010000443.1 GCA_014859985.1 Candidatus Krumholzibacteriia bacterium
CGCCGCAGCCGCACCCGCCGCCGCCCCCGCGCCCGCGGCCGGCGGCACCACGGTGCACTCGACGTTTGCCGGGACGGTGGAAGTGGTGGACATCCCCGTCAAGGTGGGCGACGCGGTGAAGGCCGGCCAGGTCGTGGCCGCCGTGGAGGCCATGAAGGCCAAGTACGAGATCAAGTCCCCCCGGGACGGCCAGGTGCAGTCGATCGGCGTCAAGGTGGGCGACGAGATCGACTCCAAGCAGACCATCATGACCATCGGCTGAGGAAAGCGGGTCCATGGATACACTCAATCAGCTGCTGGCCGGTTCCGGGTTTATCAGCATCTCGCCCGGCAACCTCGCCATGTTCGCGATCGCGGGGCTGCTGATCTACCTGGCGATCACGAAGAAGTACGAGCCCCTGCTGCTGATCCCCATCGGCTTCGGGGCGATCCTGGCGAATCTGCCGCTGGCGAACATGGGCTCCAACGGCGACGGCCTGATGGCGCTGATCTACAACCTGGGCATCAAGACGGAGCTGCTGCCGCCCTTGATCTTCCTGGGCGTGGGCGTGCTGACGGATTTCCGCCCGCTGCTGGGGCGGCCGCTGACCTTCCTGCTGGGGGCCGCGGCCCAGTTGGGGATCTTCGCCGCCGCCCTGGGCGCCGCCTACCTGCTGGGGTTCACGCCCCGGGAGGCCGCCGCCATCGGCATCATCGGCGGGGCCGACGGTCCGACCTCCATCTACCTGGCGTCCCAGCTCGCCCCGCACCTGCTGGGGCCCATCGCGGTGGCCGCCTACAGCTACATGTCCCTGGTCCCGATCATCCAGCCGCCCATCATGCGCCTCTTGACGACGAAGGCGGAACGGAACATCGACATGCCGCAGGCGAAGGAGGTCTCCCAGACCGCGGTGATCCTCTTCCCGCTCGTCAGCGGCATCGTCGCCTGCCTGGGGGTTCCTTCCTCGGCCCCGCTGATCGGCATGCTGATGTTCGGCAACCTGCTGCGGGAGTGCGGCGTGACCGAGCGCCTGAAGAAGACCGCCGGCGGCGTGTTCATCGACATCGTGACGATCTTCCTGGGACTGTCCGTCGGCGCCACCATGGACGCGGCCCTGTTCCTGGGCCTGGCGACCATCAAGATCCTGCTGCTGGGCGCGGTGGCGTTCTCGTTCAGCACCTTCGGCGGGGTGCTCTTCGCCAAGCTGCTGAACCTGTTGCTGCCCCGCCGCAGCCGCATCAACCCCTGCATCGGGGCGGCGGGCGTCTCGGCGGTGCCCATGGCGGCGCGGGTGGTGCAGCAGTTCGTCTCGGACCAGACCGACGGCCGCGTCAACCCGCTGATGCCGGCGATGGGTCCGAACGTGGCGGGGGTCATCGGGTCGGCGGTGGCGGCGGGGGTGTTCCTGACCCTGCTGGGCTGAGGCGTCCTCACCGGACAAAAAAAGACCCCGGGTGGTGCCCTCGCTCAGAAGCACCACCCGGGAGGGGGGCAGCGGGGCCGGGTTCGCCCGGCCGGCCCCGCTGCATGTGACCCGGTCCCTCGCTCTTTGACCGGGTTCAGGAGGCGTCTGCCACAGCAGACTTGCAACGAATATGCCGCTCGCCCGTCCCGCTTGTCAAGAGATTGTTATGAAAAGACTTATGCTGAATTGTCATATTTATGACATACGAGACGTTACCTGAAAACGATCAATTGTGTCCCGTAAAAGTGTCCCGCCGTGGGGGTTGGCGGGACACCGGGGACACCCCGGCGCCTACTCCAGCAACGTCATCGCTTGCGTCGCCGTCACCGTGCCGGCGCCCCCGGTGGTCACCATGCGCGCGTAGTAGACCCCGGTGGCCGCCCCGCGGCCGCTCGCGTCGCGGCCGTCCCAGGCGACGGTGTGCTCGCCCGCCGGATAGGCCCGCGCACCGAGATCCCGCACCAGGCGCCCCCGCGCGTCGTACACGGCCAGGGACACGGTGCCCTCGCCCTCCAGCGCGAAGCGCAGGTGCGTCGAGGGGTTGAACGGGTTGGGGGCGTTGGGCAGCAGGCGGGCCCAGGCGCCGGCCGGCGCCGGACCGGGCACCGCCGACAGGGGCGAACCCAGGCTGAAGTCGGCCACCCGCGCCGCATGGTCGCTGGCGTCGGTGGTGTCGTAGGCCTGCAGGCCGGAGGCGGCCAGGGTCGCGGCCGTCATGGTGCGCGTCTCCAGGACGTAGTGGTTGCGCAGGGTCAGCGCACTGTCGGTGTAGAGGATCCAGTCCAGCATCCCGGGATAGAAGCTGCTGTAGGTGGCGAACCAGGTGTAGGCCGAGCGCTGGTCCGGGTGGCGCGAGACCACCGGCGTGAACGCGCCGCCGTCCCAGTCCACGGCCGCGTCCGGACCGTACGTGCCCTCGTCCTGGATGTCGCCCGAAAGCAGGGTCTGCAGCTGCTGCTGCCAGCCCACCAGGTTCAGGTCGCCGGCCATCACCATCGGCGTGCCCGCCGGCAGGGTGATGGTGCCGCCGGCGGTCTTGGCGTCGCGCAGGAACGCGACCACGGCGTCGGCCTCGTTCTGGCGGTCCGCATCGGCGGTGCAGCAGCGCCAGTGGCTGGCGACCAGCAGCAGGTCCGTGTCCGCGCCCGGCCCGAGGTCCAGCAGGACGGCGGTGTTGCGGTAGGTGGGGGTGATGCGCCAGCTCTGCAGGATGGGCAGACGGCTGCAGACCACGTTGCCGCCGTCCCGCATGACCGCGTGCCACTCCTGGCCCGGGCCGCTGGGCAGGTGCTGCTCGATCACGGCGGCGACCTCGGCGGCGCTGTGGTCCCAGACCTCGCAGACCACCAGGACGTCCGGATCCATCACCTGCAGCAGGCGGCCCTGGGCCGTCTCGGCGCTGCCGCCGGCGAACAGGCCGTCGTTCTGCACGTTCCAGGCGGCCAGGCGCAGGTGCCCGGGGTCGGCCCGGCCCAGGTCCAGGCTGGGCACCGGTTCGCTGCCGGCGGCGAAGCTGTAGGTGGCCGGGCCGGCGACGTCGCCGCCGGACGCGCCGTCCCTCAGGATGAAGCGCACGCTGCCGCCCGGGAAGAGGACCTGCCCGTTGGCGGGCACGGCGTCCCGCCGCAGGGCCAGCTCGAACCGGGTGCTGCTGACGGTGGGCCCCACCTGCAGGCCGATGTCCGGGTGGTCGATGGCGGTGGCGCCGCCCCGGTAGAAGGTGCCGCTGCGCTGGCCCAGGTTCCAGACCAGCTCGGCGCCGATGCCCCCGTAGGCGAAGCCCGTCGCGGCGTTCAGGTCCGTGTCCAGGTACAGGCGGATGTCCTGCTGCTCGTCCGGCTGCACGTCCGCCCCGGTCTCGAATCCGAGGAACAGCCAGTCCTGGTCGTTGGCGGCCCACAGGCGGCCGAAATCGATGCCAGTGGCGCCGTCGTCCCCGGCCGGGTCGGTGGAAAGGGGCGCCACGGCGGCCCAATCGTCGAACCAGCCGTCGATGGCGATCGGCACGAGGTCGGCCGCGGCGGGGGAGGCGGTGCAGGCGGCGAGCAGGAGGGCGAGGGTGAAACGGGGCATCGTGTTGGCTTTCCTTGGGTTCGGGGCTCGGCAGCGGTGGCTGGCGGATCAGTGATCATATCACAAAGCGCATGAAATGGGCAAAACTTTTGGTACACCGAATTAGTCGCCTTTTATTCTTGACAGTTTTCGTCAAGATATTATCCTGTGGGGGAACGCCGGGTGTGTGGCAGCCCCGGCGGTCCCCGGCCAAGCCGGGCCAAGTGGTGAGCTCCGGCGCGGCCCGCATCAGCCTCCGGGCCGCGCCGGTTCCACGAAGACCGCGATTGAGTAAATATTGCGGAAACGATTACAAGGAGCCCCGTTACGATGAGCGACCACAAGCAGCCCCTGTTCTCCTGCAAGAACCTGCGGGCCTTCATCCGCAGCGGCGACGACGAGACCGAGATCGTCAAGGGCGCCGACCTGGAGATCATGGCCGGCCAGAAGCACGCCCTGATGGGCCCCAACGGGTCCGGCAAGTCCACCCTGGCGGCCGCCCTCATGGGCCACCCCGCCTACCGGGTCGAGGGCGAGATCTTCCTCAACGGCGAGCCGGTCCACGGGCTGGAGCCCCACGAGCGGGCCCGCCTCGGCATGTTCCTGGGCTTCCAGTACCCGGTCGCGGTGCCGGGCGTGTCGGTGGCCAACTTCCTGCGCGCGGCCATGGGCGCGCGGCGCGGCCAGGAGGTCCCGGTGCGCGAGTTCCGGCAGCTGATGACCGAGGGCTTCGAACGGCTGGGCGTCCGCAAGGACTTCGCCGCGCGCTACCTGAACGACGGCTTCAGCGGGGGCGAGAAGAAGCGCCTCGAGATCCTGCAGATGCTTCTGCTGAAGCCCACCTTCGCCCTGCTGGACGAGACCGACAGCGGCCTGGACATCGACGCCCTGAAGATCGTCAGCGAGGGCGTGAACCTGGCCAGCGCCCCGGACAACGCCATCCTGCTGGTCACCCATTACCAGCGCATCCTGGACTACGTGAAGCCCGACGTGGTGCACGTGTTCATGGACGGGCGCATCGTGCGGACGGGCGGCCCCGAACTGGCGGTCGAACTGGAAGCGCGCGGCTACGATTGGATCGCCGGCGAGACCTCCGCCGCCGCGAGGAGCTGATCACATGAGCGCCAGCCGCATCGCCGACCTCAACGTCGACTACAAGGCCAAGTACGGCTTCCACGACCCCGAGGAATACCTCATGAAGGCCCCCAAGGGCCTCAACCACGAGGTCGTGGAGATGATCTCGCGGTACAAGAACGAGCCCGACTGGATGCGCGAGTACCGGCACAAGGCCCTGGACACCTTCCGCGGCAAGCCCATGCCCCGCTGGGGCAACAGCGCGCTGCTGGATGCGATCGACTTCGAGGACATCCACTACTACCTGAAGTCGTCCGCCGGCTCGGCCAACGACTGGGACGACGTGCCCGAGAACATCAAGAACACCTTCGACCGCCTGGGCATCCCCGAGGCCGAGCAGAAGTTCCTGGCCGGCGTGACCGCCCAGTACGAGTCCGAGGTGGTCTACCACAGCATGCACGAGGCCGTCGCCAAGCAGGGCGTCCTGTTCACGGACATGGACACCGCGCTGCGCGAGCATCCGGAGATCGTCAGGAAGTACTGGGCCACGGTGATCCCCGCCCACGACAACAAGTTCTCCGCGCTCAACAGCGCCGTGTGGTCCGGCGGCTCGTTCATCTACGTGCCGCCCCACACCAAGGTGGAGATCCCGCTGCAGGCCTACTTCCGCATCAACGCCGAGAACATGGGCCAGTTCGAGCGCACCCTGATCATCGCCGACGAGGGCAGCTCGGTGCACTACATCGAGGGCTGCACCGCGCCGGTCTACTCCACCAACAGCCTGCACTCGGCGGTGGTGGAGCTGGTGGCGCTCAAGGGCGCCCGCATCCGCTACACCACCATCCAGAACTGGTCCAACAACATCTACAACCTGGTGACCAAGCGGGCCCACGCCCACGAGGACGCGGTGGTCGAGTGGGTGGACGGCAACATCGGCTCGAAGCTGACCATGAAGTACCCGGCGGTCTACCTGCTGGGCGAGCGCGCCCACGGCGAGGTCCTGTCGATCGCCTACGCGGGCGACGGCCAGCACCAGGACGCCGGCGCCAAGATGGTGCACGCGGCCGCCAACACCTCCAGCCGCATCATCAGCAAGTCCATCAGCAAGGGCACCGGGCGCACCAGCTACCGGGGCCTGGTGAAGGTGGTCAAGGGCAAGGCCGGCTGCCGCACCAGCGTCGAGTGCGACGCGCTGCTGATCGGCGACCAGGCCCGCAGCGACACCTTCCCCACCATGGAGGTCGGCGAGCAGAACGTGCGCCTGGAGCACGAGGCCCGCGTCTCGAAGCTGGCCGACGAGCAGATCTTCTACCTGCAGAGCCGGGGCATCGACCCGGAGCAGGCCCGGCTGATGATCGTCAACGGCTTCATCGAGCCGTTCGTGCGCGAGCTGCCCATGGAGTACGCGGTCGAGCTGAACCGGCTGATCGCCCTGGAGATGGAGGGTTCCGTTGGCTGAGCTGGCACTGATGAGCAGCGAGGGCAAGCCCGTGATCGGCAAGGAGGAGCTGCGGCGCCTCTCGGCCGAGCTGGGGGAGACCGAGGCCGGCCTGGCCTGGCGCCTGGCGGCCCTGACCGTCTACCGCAACGAGCCCCTGCCCAGCCGGGTGGCGCACCTGTGGCGCTACACCGACCCCGCGCACCTGCTGCCGGGCGAGCCCCTGCCGGCGGCCATGCCGCCGCGGGACCTGCCGGCGGCCGTGCTGCCGGACGACGGACCGGCGGTGCTGCTGGTGCCGGGCCGGGCGCCCGAACTGAACGCGGCGGCCCGCGCCTCGGGCCTGACGGTCGCGCCTCTTCTGCACGACGACGGGGACGCGGAGCTGCTCGGGACGGCCTCCCCCAGCGCCGCCGGGTTCTTCGCGTCCCTGAATTCCGCGGCCTGGAACGCCGGCGTGGCCGTCTACGCGCCGGCGGGCAAGGCCCTGGCCGAGCCCCTGCGCCTGCTGGTGCCCGCCTTCGCCGAGACCACCCTGCCCCGGGTGCTGGTCGTCGCCGGACGCGGCGCCGAGCTGACGGTGGTCGAGGAGCACTTCGGCGGCCGCGACGGCCACCGGGTCATCGGCACCACCGAGCTGCTGGTGGGCCAGAACGCCCACGTGCGCCATGTGCTGGTCGAGCGCTGGGACGAGGGCGTCAGCGGGTTCCTGGCGGTGCGGGCCCGCATCGAGCGGGACGGCACGTACCTCGGCGTCAACGCCTCCCTGGGCGGCGACCGCCTGAAGCTGGAGACCGGCGCCGAGCTGGTGGGCAAGGGCGCCAGCAGCGAACTGATCGGCGTGGTGCTGGGGGGCGGCGCACAGCGCTTCGACCACCACACGTTCCACCGCCACGTGGCCGGCGACACCCGCAGCAACATCGACTTCAAGGTGGCGCTCACCGAGAAGTCGCGCTCCAGCTACACCGGCCTGATCCGCATCGAAGAGGGCGCCCCGCGCAGCGAGGCGTTCCAGGAGAACCGCAACCTGCTGCTGTCGGACTCGGCCCGCGCGGACACCATCCCCGAGCTGGAGATCCTGACCGACGACGTGTCCTGCAGCCACGGCGCGACGGCCGCGCCCATCGACCCGGAGCAGGTCTTCTACCTGCAGACCCGCGGCATCCCGCGCGGCGAGGCGGTGCGCCTGGTGGTGCGGGGCTTCGTCGAGACCACCCTGGCGCAGGTGCCCGAGTCGGTGCGCGCCGGTCTGGAGGCCCTGGTCACCGCGCGCCTGGCTACCCTCGGCGAGGGCGTGTGATGAGATCCCGCCACGCAGCCGCGGAACGCGCGGCCGCCGGGGGGCTGCTGCGCGAGCGCTTTCCCATCCTCGGGCGGTCGGTCAACGGCCGCCCGCTGGTCTACCTCGACTCGGCGGCCACCACCCAGAAGCCCGAGGCGGTGATCGCGGCCGAGGCCGCCTACTACCGCACCAGCAACGCCAACGTCCACCGCGGCCTGCACACCCTGGGCGACGAGGCCACGCGCCTGTACGAGGGCTGCCGCTCGGCCGTCGCCGGCTGGCTGGCCGTCGCGCCCGCGCAGGTGTCGATCCAGCGCTCGGCCACCGCGGCCATCAACCTGGTCGCGCGGGGCTGGGACCACCACCTGAAAGACGGCGATGCGATCCTCGTGACGGAGATGGAGCACCACGCCAACTTCGTGCCCTGGCAGATGCTCGCCGCGCGCAGGAAGCTCGAGCTGCGCGTGCTGCCCGTCACCGACGGGGGCGAGCTGGACCTGGCCCGCCTGGACGACCTGCTGGACGGGCGGGTGAAGATCGTCGCGATCGGCCACGTCTCCAACGTGCTGGGCACCGTCAACCCGGTGGCCGAGATCTGCGGCCGCGCCCGGGACGTGGGGGCGCTGACGCTGGTGGACGCTGCCCAGTCGGTGGGCCACCGGCCGCTGGCGTTCGCCGACACCGGCGCCGACCTGCTGGTCTTCAGCGCCCACAAGTGCTACGGCCCCATGGGCCTGGGCTTCCTGGTGGGCCGGCCCGAGGTGCTGGCCGAACTCGAGCCCCTGGAGGGCGGCGGCGAGATGATCGAGTGGGTGCGCCTGGAGGGCACGACCTGGGCCGAGGTGCCCCACCGCTTCGAGGCCGGCACGCCCAACGTGGCGGCGGCGGCGGCGTTCCCGGCGGCGATCGCTTTGCTGGAGGAACTGGGCCTGGCCGACGTGCGGGCCCACGAGCAGGAGCTGACGGGCTACGCCCTGGAGAAGCTGGCGGCCCTGGACGGCCTGGTTATCTTCGGTCCCGGGGACCCGGCGCGGCGCGGCGGCCTGGTGAGCTTCCACGACCCGCAGGTGCATCCCCACGACCTGAGCACGATCCTCGACCAGCTGGGGATCGCCGTCAGGGCGGGCCACCACTGCGCCCAGCCCCTGCACCGGCGCCTGGGCGTGGTCGCGACGACCCGGGCCTCGTTCGGCGTCTACACGGCGCGGGACGAGATCGACGCCCTGGTCGCCGGCATCCTGGAAGCCCGGAAGGTGTTCGCGCCGTGAGCCTCGGACCCATCGACGACCTCTACCGCGAGGTGATCCTCGATCACCACCGCCACCCCCGCGGTCGCCAGCCGCTGGCCGATCCGGACGTGACCGCCGAGGGGCGCAACCCCTCCTGCGGCGACGAGGTGACCCTGCAGCTGAACTTCGACGGGGACCGCATCAGCGCGGTCGGCGTGGATGCCCGGGGCTGCGCCATCAGCACCAGCAGCGGCTCCATGCTGGCCGACCTCATCGAGGGCATGACCGTGGCCGAGGCGGAAAAGGTAGCCGACGCCTTCCGGGGGATCCTGCACGGCGGGGAGCTGCCCGCGGACCTGGACCTCGGGGACCTGGAGGCCCTGCAGGGGGTGCAGAAGTTCCCGGTGCGGGTCAAGTGCGCCATTTTGCCCTGGGTGACCATGCTGGACGCCATCATCGCCCACAAGCAGGGGCGGGCGCCGCGGCCGGTCTCGACCGAGGGTGTCAATGCCAGCGGCGCGCCCATGGACGTGAACGTCAAGGAGAGGGACGCATGAGCACCAAGCCGACCATGGCCGACGTCATGAAGCACCTGCAGCCGGTGATCGACCCCGAGCTGAACATCTCGATCGTGGACCTGGGCCTGGTGCGCGGCGTCACCGTCGGCGACGACGGCAAGGTGGACATCGACCTGACCCTGACCAGCCCCATGTGCCCCATGGGCCCGCAGATCATGGCGGCCACCAGCCGCGCGGCGAAGCAGACGCCCGGCGTGACCGAGGCCCACGTGGACCTGACCTTCTCCCCGCCCTGGGATCCGCGGACGGACGCCACGGAGGACGGCAAGGCGGCTCTCGGCATCTGGGACTGACGGCGGGGGCGGATCAGTCCTCCTCCTGCTGCAGCATCCGTTTGGCCTCCGCCAGTTCCTTGAGCTTCTCCGGGCCCACGTCCGGGTAGCGCAGGTCCAGCCCCGCCAACGCATCCACCACCGCCGCCGCCACCACCAGGCGCGAGAACCACTTGTTGTCCGCCGGCACCACGTACCAGGGCGCGTGCTCCGTCGCGGTGCGCCGGATCATGGACTCGTAGGCGTCCATGTACGCGCTCCAGTGGCCGCGCTCGCGGGCGTCGGCGGTGGAGAACTTCCAGTGCTTGTCCGGGTTGTCCAGGCGCTCGAGGAAGCGCTTCTTCTGCTCCCCGCGCGACAGGTTCAGGAAGAACTTCAGGATCAGGCAGCCGTTGCGCGCCAGGTAGCGCTCGATGTTCACGATGTCCTCGCAGCGCTCGGCCCAGATGCGTCTGGTGACCAGTTCGGCCGGGATCCTCTGCCTGGCCAGCAGGGCCTCGTGCACCCGCACCACCAGCACCTCTTCGTACCAGCTGCGGTTGAAGATGCCGATGCGCCCGCGCTCGGGCAGGACCTTCAGGCAGCGCCACATGAAGTCGTGGTCCAGCTCCTCGGCCGACGGGGCCTTGAACGACACCACCTGCACGCCCTGGGGGTTGACCCCGGACATGACGTGCTTGATGGTGCCGTCCTTGCCGGCGGCGTCCATGGCCTGGAAGATCAGGAGCACGCTCCAGCGGTCGTCGGCGTAGAGGCGGCCCTGGGCGTCGGCCAGCCAGTCGACGCCGCGGGCCAGCAGGTCCTTGGCCTTCTGCTTCTCCTGGGAGGCGAGGCCGCCGGTGTCGTGCGGTCCGTGGTCCTTGAGGCGGAGGCCCTTGCCGTCGGTGATGCGGTAGGGGGCCAGGAACTTGCGGAGCTGCTTGGGCGTGATCATGGCTTCGGGCATCGTCTCCCCTTCCGTTGCCCGGAGCATACCATGGCCCGCGGTACAAAGGGGCCCGGCCGCCTCCCCCTCTTCCCGGCGACCGGACCCCGACCCTGAGGGCAGCTGCGGGAAGTGCTACCGCAACAGGGTCATCTTGCCCGTCAGGCGCACCTCGGGCGCCACCAGGCGGTAGAAGTAGACGCCAGTGCCGGCGTGGCGGCCGCGGTCGTCGCGGCCGTCCCAGTCGACGCTGCCCGGGCCCGCGGCGCGGAACTCGTCCACCAGCACCCGGACCAGGCGACCCCGGGCGTCGTGCACCGCCAGGCGTATCCGGCCCGAGCGCGCCAGGGCGAAACCGATGCTCGTCGACGGGTTGAACGGGTTGGGCCGGGCCGCCTCGAGCCTGGTCCGGGCGGGCGGCGTGTCCTGATCGCCCGTCGCTGCGGGCGGCGAGCACCCGGCGCCGCGGGCGCCGATCTGCACGGCGCAGGGGTTGCCGGCCGGCAGGCAGGGCGACACGCCCGAGACCAGGCCGAGGTCGCCGCTCGTGCCGTCGCAGAAGTAGGGGAAGGCGTCGATGTTGCCCGCGCCCCAGGTGATGACGCTGGTGTGGTCGTAGTCGTCCATGGCAGCCTGGCCGCCGGCCACGTCGCTGCAGTCCACGTCCAGGGTGCAGCTGCTGGAGATGGCGATCTCGTCGCCCAGGCCGGCTTCGTCGCCCCAGAGCAGGCAGCGGTCCATGGCGACGTCGGCATGGGTGTAGATGCGCATGGCGCCACCTCGGGTCGCGGCCGCGTTGCCCGTGAAGGTGCAGGCGGTGAAGGCCTCGCGGCAGGAGAAGACGTTGTAGACACCGCCGCCCAGGTCCGCCGTGTTGCCCTGGAACTCGCAGTGGTCGAACGTGGTCACCGCGCCGTCGCGCTCGTAGAGCCCGCCGCCGGAGCCGCTGGCCGCGTTGCCGGCGAAGCGGACGCGCACCAGCGACGAGGTGGCCGGGCCCTGGATGGCGACGCCGCCGCCGTTGGGCGCGGTGTTGCCCGAGACCACGCAGTCGTCCAGGTCCACCGAGCCGGCCTCGTGTGTGTAGATGCCGCCGCCCCGGTTGACCGCGCTGTTGTCGGCGACGGTGCAGCTGTCCAGGTCCGCCACCGAGGCATGGGCGTACAGGCCGCCGCCGCGGTTGGCGGCCGTGTTCCCGGAGATCTCGCAGCGCACCAGTCGCGGGCTGCTGCCCCAGGAGAGGAAGACCCCGCCACCGTCGTCGGTGCTGGCGTTGCCGACGAAGCGGCAGTCGCGGACGGTGGGCGCCGCGCCCTCGGTGGCGACCAAGCCGCCGCCGTCCCAGGCGTAGCCGCCGGTGACGGTGACGTGGGCCAACACCGAACCGGACCCCTCGCCGGTGGCGAAGCGGAAGCCGCGGTGCTCGTTGCCCGGCCCGGCCAGGCAGTCGATGACCGAGGGGCTGCCGCCGGACTGGCCGCGCACCGTGATGGCCTTGCCGCGGTAGTCGAGGTCGCGGTTGCCGGCGCCGGTGAAGGTGCCCGCGCCCAGCATCACCGTGTCGCCGTCCTGGGCGGCATCGATGGCCGCCTGGATCGTCGGCACATCGCCGCTGCCGTCCGGGTTCACCTGCCAGGTCCGCGGGCCGCCCGTGCAGCCCACGCCCCAGGCGCCGATCTGGCCGCAGCCGGGGTTGTTGGCCGCGGCGCAGGGGGACGTGTCGGCCACGGTGTAGTTGCCGGCCGGGGCGTCGCAGTAGAGCGGGTCGGCGCTCAGGTTCCCGCCGACGCCCGCCTGTCCCGCCAGGGGACCGGTCCAGTCCCCGCCGGCGTTGCCCCACACGTCGCTGCAGGCCGCCGAGACGGTCCCGCCGCTGAGGGCGTAGGCCGCCGCGCCCGTCAAGCCGGCGGTCAGCACGCAGTTCTCCAGGCCGAGGTGGGCGTCGACCCGCACGTAGAGATGGGCGCCCTGCGGCGCCTGGTTGCCATCGAACGTGCAGCCGGAGACGACTACGGAACTGGCGGCCTGCGAGGCGTGGATCGCCCCGCCCCAGTTGGCGCAGACGTTGCCCGTGAAGGTGCAGCCGGTGACGGTTCCCGTCCCCTGGTGGAAGTAGATCCCCGTGCCGCCCCACTGGGACCAGTTGTCCTCGAACAGGCAGTTCTCGATGGCCGCGGACGCCCCGCTGACGATGATGCCCGCGCCCGCGTCGGTGACGCTGTTGCCGCGGAAGACGCAGCCGCTGATCACCGGCGCCCCCCCCGCGCCCACGAGGATGCCGCCCCCGTCGTAGCCCGTGCTGTTGGTGAAGACGCAGCCGCTGATCCGGGGGGTCGCGCCGTTGATGACCATGCCCGAGCCGTAGGTGCTGTGGGCATGGGTGACGGTCAGGTTCTCGACGACCGTGTCGGGACCCTCGCCCGAGTTGATGACGAAGGCGCGGTGCGGTTCGCTGGCGCTGCCCTGGCAGTCGATGATGCACGCAGCCGCGTTGCCGCTGGCCGAGCGCACGGTGATGGCCTTGCCCCGCAGTGTCACGTCGCGGTTGCCCGCTCCGGTGTAGGTGCCGTCGGCCAGGGCGACGGTGTCGCCGTCGGTTGCCGCATCGACCGCCGCCTGGATGGTCGGGAACGCCGCCGGCACATTCAGCGTCTCGGCGCCCAGGCCGTAGTGGTAACCCACGTCCACGGTTCCGGCGTCCCGCTGCCCCGTGGTGCGCGTCGTCAGGGCGTCCATGCAGACCGTGCCGTCGGCGGTGGCGATGCAGACTGCGGCCGCGGCGGCGCCACCCGCGTCGACCGCGTCGCTCGTGGCCGGATTCAGGTAGTGGTCGCCCTGCGGGCCGGCCACGAACGCCGGGTTGCCGCTGAAGTTGGTGCTGCCGGGCTGGGACCAATCCTGGATCAGGTTGGTGTCGAAGGGACCGCCCAGCGGACCGCCCACCTGACCGGTGCCCGGGTAGGGTCCGATGATCCAGTTGCCCCAGATGATGTTGTCGGTGATGTCGACGTTGGTGTAGGTGCCGAAATAGATGCCCCCGCCGCGGTTCGCCTGGTTGTGGTCGACGGTGCTGGTGCGCATGCGCAACCGGCCGGAGGATACGTAGATGCCGCCGCCGTCGTCCTGGGCCGTGTTGCCGATGACCAGCGTGTTGAGCATGGTCACGTAGTTCGTGCCCGTATTGAGCACCGCGATGCCCCCGCCGTGGCCGGCGGACCAGGAGTCGTCGATCACCATGTCCACGAGGGTGGGCCAGGCCCCGTCGCAGAGGATGCCCCCGCCGCCGGCCCCGTAGGCGGTGCCGCCGCGCACGGTGAAGCCCTGCAGGATGGCGGCGTTGGTCTCGCCGCCGTGGAAGTAGAAGCCCCGTGCCCAGGAGGGCTCGATGATGCAGCCGGCCGGTCCGAACCGGGAGCGGACGGTGATGTCGCGGCCGCCGAAATCAATGTCCTGGTTGCCGGCGCCCGTGTAGGTGCCGTCCGCCACCACCACCACGTCGCCATCGACGCAGGCGTTGACGGCGGCCTGGATCGTCGTGAAGTCGCCGGTTCCGTCCGGCCTGACCAGGTACTCGGCCGCGCCGGCGGCCCCGGCCCAGGGCAGGACCGCCCCCGCGGCCAGCGCGAGGGCGAGCAGCCCGGCTCGCGTGCTGTTTCGGATGGACATCGCGTACCTCCGGGATGGGAGCCGGACGGGCGGCAGCCTCACGCCTCCACGGGGATGACGCATGGGCGCCCCGGGAATCACGGCCGAAATCGCTTTTCCGGTGGTACAATCGCCGGCATGGACCGCCCCGGC
>JACZKN010000053.1 GCA_014859985.1 Candidatus Krumholzibacteriia bacterium
CGGTCACCAGCTTGCCCGCGGTGCGTCCATCGGCCAGGCGCACCGTCACCTCGTGGCGGCCCGGCACCTCGGCCCGCACGCGCCAGGTGGCGGTCCCCTTGCGCCGGTCCCGCACCGGCGCCGTTTCGACCGCCAGGCCCGCCGGCGCCTCCAGGGCGATGCCCTCCAGCAGATCGGCCCCGGCGTCGTCTACTCGTGCGGTGACCAGCGCCTGCTCGCCGACAAGGAGGGGCCGGCGTCCGTAGCGCGCGTCGACCTGGGCCAGGATCACCAGCAGCGGCAACGCCATGACCAGCAGGGCCGGCAGCGAGCGGCGCAGGTAGCGCAGGTTGGCGATGACCAGGTCCCGTTGGATGCGCACGAGCACGCCCAGATGATCCTGGAACAGGCCCAGTTCGTAGATGCGCCCGGTGACCACGCGCCGCGCCGCCACCAGCCCTGCCTGGTCGGTGGACGCCTTGAACAGCAAGAGCATCAGCACGGCCAGCAGCAGCGACACGACCAGCACCGCCCACTCCGCCGCGCCGCCGAAGGGGGCGCAGAGCAGGTCGAACAGGGCGTTCAGCGCGTTCGCGATGGCGGTCATCACCGTTCCTTGCCGGCGGGGCTACGAGATGTAGCCCAGCCCCTGCATCCGGCGCCTGATCTCGTCCTCGTCGGCGCCGCCCTCCTCGAACTTCGCGATCTCCCGCTCGAGCACGTGCTGCACGAACTCCTCCGGGGTCGCATAGCCCGCCAGGGCCGCGAACCTGCGGACCTTCTCCAGGAGATCCTTGTCCAGCTTCAGCCTGCCGCCTCCGAACATCAGCGGCCTCCTTCCTGCCTGTAGAGGTTGCGCCCGGTCATCTGCGGCGGCGCCTCCAGGCCGAACAGGCCCAGGATGGTGGGCGCGAGGTCCTCGAGCGTGGGCGCCGGCAGCACGAAGGGACGGCTGCTGATCACCGTGCCCGGCACCACGTCGGCGGCCATGCAGTGGTCGCCGCTCCATTTCATGAGGTTGTCGGCGTAGATCCCGGCCGGCACCTCGCCCAGGGCCGACTCGTTGCTGCCGCGCCAGCCCCGCTCATAGCCCAGGATGATGTCGGGCCCCCGCTCCCGCCAGGTCTCGGCATAGACCTCGTCGGCGCGGTAGGCGTGGCGCACCGGGCGGCCGCCGCCCGTGCTGTCGACCGCGGCCTCCAGGCCCGCCACCAGCTCGCGCAGCAGATCTTCCTGTTCGCGGCCGGGGTTGACGATGCCCGACTTCTCGCGCCCCCGCAGGTTCAGGTACAGGCCGTTGATGCCGATGGCGTAGGCCCGCGTGCGGTTCCAGTCGATGCCCGCCAACAGCTCCGTCGTCCCCGGCTCGACCCCTTCCTTCAGCTTCAGGTAGCCGTGCTCCCTGAGCCAGGCGTTGACGTGCATGCTGCGGTGGAAGGGCGCGAAGCCGTGGTCGCTGACCACCATCACCACGGCGTCGTCGCCGACCCGGTCCAGGGCCCGGCCCAGGGCGCCGTCCAGGGCCACGTACAGGTCGCGCACCCGGTGGCGCACCGCCGGGTCCGCGGCGGCGTGGCCAGGGGAGTCCTCGTCGAAGCAGCGCCACAGCACGTGGCAGGTCTGGTCCGGGGCGTTGAAGTAGAAGAACAGGAAGCCGCTGTCCAGGCCCGCGAAGCGGTCCAGCTCGTAATGGAACTGGCGCAGCCGCTCCTGCAGGACCTGGTCGGCCTGGCTGACGTACTGGCGGTCGCTGAGCACGCCCTCCTCCAGGGCCTTGGAGTCCTCGGGCAGGCCCTGGGTGTAGAACAGGCCCAGGTCGCGGGCCAGCTCGCGGCTGTAGCCGGGCGGCGTGCTGATGGGCATCTCCGGCTTCTCCGGGTGGATCTGCACGGGAGTCACGTACAGCCGCAGGTGGGGCGAGACCTCCAGCAGGTAGAAGCGGCAGATGCCGGCCACGCTCTTGAACACCGGCACCAGGGGAAACGAGAGGTCGGCCCAGTCGCTCCACTCGTCCTCCGCCAGCAGGAACTCCTGGTCCTGGACCCGCACCAGCACCGTGCGGTTCTCCCGGTCGACGACGAGTTCCAGCGGTACCGCGGTCTCGGGCTCGCCGACCCGGTAGGCGTTCAGCGGCCCCGGCAGGGCCGTGGTGATCGTTCCGCCGACGGCGCGCACGGGGATGACCCGGCCCCCGTCGATGTCCCGGCTCACGGCCGGGTCGTCGGTCACGTAGCTGAAGATGCCGTAGGTGCCCAGGATGTCCGGCGTGCCCATGCCCGCGAGGGTGCGCGCGTCCGTGGCCACGGGCGGGAAGTTGCCCGGCACCTTGAACACCGTGACGTCGTGGCCGGCCTCGTCCAGCAGCTGCCAGAAGGCCGTGCCCTGGCGGAGGTTCTCCACGACGCCGCCCCCGCGCGGGATCTGCCAGGAGAACAGCTTCAAGGTCGAGCCCGGCGCCTGGGCGCTGCTGGTGGACAGGTACGGCAGCATGGTCCGCGGGTCGCGGTGGATGAAGTCGAAGATGCCGTGGCCGCCCGGATCCAGGCCCGTGCTGAAGGTTGACCAGGCCACCGGCGACTGGGGCGGGATCGTGGTGCCCAGGGGCTGGAACTGGGCGCCGCCCGCGATGAAGCGGTCGAAGTTCGGCAGCAGGCCCTGGTCGCGGTACTCCTGCAGCATGACCGGGTCCAGGCCGTCCATGCCGATCACCAGGACCTTGGGGGCATCCCCGGCAGCCGCCGCCGACGTCACCAGCAGCAGGGCCGCCACGCACGCGAATCCGCCTCCGCACTTCATCATCGCTTCTCCTCGAACAGGCTGCGGCCCTGCATGTGGGCGGGCCGGCCGATGCCGAAAAGGTCCAGGATCGTCGGGGCCAGGTCCACCAGGGCGCAGTCGTCGCGCCCCAGCGGCCGGTTGGCGTAGACCACGCCGGGCACCTGGGCCGGGTCCATGCAGTGGTCGCCGGACCAGGCGCGCCGGTTGTCACCGATGGCCCGGTCGGTCAGGCGACCCACGGCGGCGTGCCAGTCGGCGCGCCAGCCCCGGTTGTAGCCCACGATCGCGTCGGGGCCGTCGCCGCGGTAGGGGCCCTTGAACACGTCCCGGGTGATCCAGCAATCAGCGATGGCCTCGCCGCCGGTGGGGTCGGGCAGGCCGCGCAGCTTGCCGACGATCTCGTCCAGCAGCGCGCGCGCCTGTGCGGGCGCCACGCAGCCGTCGCGCTCGCGGCCCTCGAGGTTCAGGTAGAAGCCAGCCAGGCCGTTGGCATAGGCCCGGGTGCGCGGCCAGTCGATCTCCTGCGGCTCCACGCGGCGACCCGGGTCCAGGGGCGGCGCCGGCACGTCCTGCGGATCGCCCTTGAGGAACAGGTAGCCGTTGTCCCGGAACCAGGTGTTGAGGTTCACGCCCCGGGTGAAGGGCGCGAAGCCGTGGTCGCTGATCACCAGGACCACGTCGTCCTTGCCGGCTTGGGCCAGGGTCTCGCCGACGACCGCATCGCCGGCGGCGTAGACCTGCTCGATGGCGTCCTTGAAGCGCGTGGTGTCCTGGCCCCGGTTGGCCGGATGGTCCGGCACGCGGTAGCGCCAGAACATGTGCTGGATGCGGTCGGTGGCGTCGAAGACCACGGCGATCGCCCCGTCGGGGTTGCGGTCCAGGGCGTGCAGGAACTGGCGGCGCCGCTCCTGGTGGATCAGGTAGGCCTGCTCCAGGAAGGCCTGCTCGTCGATGACCCGCTCGTTCAGGGCCCAGGTGTCCTCGGCCAGCCCCAGGGTGGCGAACTTCCCCTGCAGCTTGGCCAGGGCGATGGCGTAGTGGGGCGGGTGGCTGATGGGCATGTCCGGGTGCTCGGGGTCCAGGTTGATGGGCGTGACGTACACCGTCAACGGGTCGTCCAGCCGGGTGACCCGGAAGCGGGCGATGCCGTGGGCCGTGGCCCGGCCGCGGCCGAACACGAGGGGGATCCAGGGCGAGTACTCGTCCGGCGCCAGGGTGAAGGCGGCCTCCCCCACCTCGAAGTGGGCGCGGCGGGCGGCCCGGTCGCGGCGCACGGTGAACGCG
>JACZKN010000444.1 GCA_014859985.1 Candidatus Krumholzibacteriia bacterium
CCGCCCACGAGGTCGACCTCCCCCGCCTCCAGGGCCAGGATCGCCGTCTGCACCTCGGGCATGATCCGGAAGACGACCCGGTCCAGCCGCGCCGGCGGACCGGGGTAGCGCTCGTTGCGCACCAGGGCCAGTTGCCGGCCCCGGTCCCAGGACTCCAGGCGGAAGGGTCCCGACGACAACGGCGCGTCGTTGATGGGCCACGACCCCACCGCCGCCGGGTCCAGGGACTGCACCAGGTGGGCAGGCACCACGTTGTGGTAGGTGCGGGCCACGGGATCGGCGACCGGTCGGGTGAAGGCGTAGTGCAGGGTCGAGTCGTCGCGGGCCTCGGCGGCGGCCACGTCGGCGAAGAACCCCCGCTGCGGGCTGGCCACCCGGGGATCCTTGAACAGGGCCAGGGTCAGCGCGAAGTCGCGCGCCGTCAGGGGCGTGCCGTCGGACCAGTGCCAGGGCTGCAGGTGGTAGGTGATGCCGCGTCCGTCGGGATCCACTTCCCAGCGGGTGGCGATGGCCGGCTGCCAGGCCAGCTGCTCGTCCAGGTCGGTGGCGTTGTCGAAGAGCTCGGCCAGGACCGTGCCCGAGACGGTGGTGGTGCTGATCAGGGGGTTCAGGACGTCCGGTTCGCCGCCCAGGGCCACCACCGCCATGCCCCCGGGCACGGGCTGCCCGCCGCCCGCGGCTTCCCCTTCGTCGCCGGCCTGCCCGCAGCCGACCAGCAGGCAGAGGGCCAGCAGGCAGGCGAACGGGACCGGTGACGGCCGGCTCGCGGGACGCGGCATCGCGGCGGCCAAGGGGAACCTCCCGTCGTGGACGGCGCAGGACGAGAAAAGGCGGAGGCGCGGCCGCCGGGGCCGCGCCTCCTGCAGACTACCGGTCCGGCGGCGCGCCGTCAACCGGCCTACTTCACGAGGGTCATCTTGTGGATCGACACGGCCTGATCCGCGTGGGCCCGCATGAAGTACATCCCGCTGGCCTGCGCCCGTCCGCCGTCGTCGCGGCCATCCCAGGTCATCACGTGCCAGCCCGCGCCGATCGGCCCGTCGTGGACGGTCCGCACCAGGTGGCCCCGCACGTCGTGCACCACCAGGCGCAGGTCCCCCTCCCGCGGCACGTAGAGCCGCACCGACGTCGAGGGATTGAACGGGTTGGGGAAGGGCGAGGCCATGCTGAACCCGGCGGCGGGCACGTCGCCCGGCTCGTCGCCCACGCCCATCAGCTCGATGGGGAAGAACACGCCGGTGCGCTGCATGTTGTTCTGGAAGGTCATCCAGGGCACCTTGGTCTGGTCGTAGGCGAAGGGCATGTCCCACACGTGGATCAGACGGTCCCAGCCGCCGTAGACCAGGTCGACGTCCCCGTCGGCATCCAGGTCGCAGATGGTCACCGAGGGCATCACCGGGCCGCCCAGGGCGATGGGGAAACCGTCGATCGGCGTGCCGTCCGCGTTGAAGGCGTAGAGGTTGTTGGGGGCCGTGCTGTCGCCGCCGCCGATACCGTGGATGATATCGACCTGCCCGTCGCCGTTGATGTCCCCCAGGACCGGGCTGCCCTCGGAACTGCCGGGCAGGTGCTGGGGCCAGCCGGTCTTGAGCTTGCCGGCGTTGGCGCCGGTGGTGTCGAAGACCAGCAGGCGGGAGGCCGTGCCCGCGGTGTTGGCCGCGATGACGATCTCCAGGTCCCCGTCGCCGTCCACGTCGCCGAGGGCGGGGCTGGTCGCCCAGGTCGTGCCGACCGAGGTGGTCAGGGAGGCCGGGAAGCCGGGCAGGTTGGTGCCGTCCTGGCGGATGGCATAGAGCGAACCCCAGGTGGTGTAGACCACGATCTCCTGGAGCCCGTCGTTGTCCAGGTCGCCGATCGCCGGATGGCAGAGCACCGGACCGGAAACCACGTAGGGGAAGCCGGCGACGTTGCTGCCGTCGTAGCGCAGCGCCATCACCCGGCGCTGGCCCGTGCTGTCGTTGCGGGTGCCGAAGACGATGTCCTTGGCGCCGTCGCCGTCCAGGTCCTCCAGCGCCGGGCCGCTCATGGAGAACTCCCAGGTGGCACCCGCGCGCACGTAGAAGACGCCGTTGGTGGCGGCGTTGTTGTCGCCGTCGCGGACCTCGGTCCCGTCGGCGTGCCAGGCCCAGACCACCCCGTTGAGGGTGCAGACCACGATCTCCGGATCGCCGTCCCCGTCGATGTCCCCCACCGCCGGCGTGGCCCAGTTCCACTGGTCGCCCGGCATGGTGGTCAGGGTCTGGGGCCAGCCGGGCAGTTCCTGGCCGTCCCGGTTGAACACGTGGATGGCCTTGGTGTTGCCCCGTTCGCTGATGATCATCTCCAGGCCGGGCACCTGGTCCAGGTGCGCCAGCACCACGCCCGCCGGCTGCAGGACGGTGTTCAGGTCGGTCATCGGCCCGAGCGTCTGGCTGTTGGCGTCGCCGTCCACCAGTTCCCCGCCGTCGTGGTGCCAGACGTAGACCTCGTCGCTGGCCAGCACGATCTCGAAGTCGCCGTCCCCGTCCACGTCGCCGACCGCCAGGTGGCTGCTGGTCTCGGCGCCGAACCCGAGGGGGAACGCCGCCAGCTCCGGGGGCGCCGTCGACTGGCTGAACACGGCCGTGGGCTCGCTCGGCACCAGCACCGAGTCCACCGCCGCGACGCGGTAGTAGTACCTGGTCAGCAGGTCCAGGCCCTCGTCGCGGAAGTAGGTCGTGGCCAGGATCAGGTCCCGGTTCGCCTTCACCCAGGGCCCGCCGGCCGAGAGGCTGCGGTACACGTCGTAGCCCACCACGTCCCCGCTCGGGCTCTGGTCCCAGGTCAAGGCGATGATGTCCGCACCCTGGGTCGCGTCCGTCGTGATCACCGTGGGCGGCTCGGGGCGGTGCGGATAGAACGAGCGGCTGACCGTGCGGCCGTAGTTGTCCACCAGCACGATGCGGCTGAGGCTGCGCCGCGAGGCCGTCAACAGGGTCTGCGAGAACAAGGTGCTGCCGGACGCCTCGTCCATGGACTCGAGCGGCGGCACCACCGCCAGCGTGTCGTGAAGCACGACGTTGCCGTCGTCGGTGCGCAGGTAGGCGGTGATCGCGTCGGCCCGCCCGGCGCCGAAGTTCTTGGCCCGGAAGGTCACGCCGATGCGCTCTCCCCCGCTGAGCAGCCCGTCGCCGTTGCCCCAGGTCGCGTCCTCCCAGTCGATGGCCACGACCTCGAGTTCCGGGGCGAGGATCCGGGTCTCCCACTCGGAATGGTCCACGCCGAGGCCGTCGGTGACCTCGAACGAGAAGGTCACCGGCGTGCCGTCGGGAACGTCCGGGGCCACGGAGAAGACGAACGGCGTGGTCGAGACCACCGCCCCGCCGGCGGTGACATTCGGGAACGCCGCCGCCGGGACGGTCACCGTCACGCCCGGGACCGAGACCGACATGGTCCCGGAGATGCCCGATGCACCGGCTCCGCCGGTCTCCTGCAGCAGGGCCACCAGGGCCACGGTCTCGCCGGCTTCGGGCTGGCCGTTGCCGTTGCCCGTGCTGCCGAGGGCGCCGTTGTCGATCACCGTCACGCCGGTGACCGCCAGGTAGGAGCCGCCGGCGACGACCGGGATGGCCGCCGTGGTGTGGGCTAGATTCACGCCGCTGACCGTCAGGTCGGCCTGGCCGGTGGAAACGGGCAGGAAGTCCAGGCTCACCTGGCCGCCCGCGTCGGTCAGGCCGACGGCCCAGTCCTCGCCGTCCTTGGCCAGGCAGACCCGGGCGCCGGCCACCGGGGCCCCGCCGGAGGTGACCGTGACGTTCACGGTCTGGGGCCCGAGGCCGAGGCTGGCCGGGCGGCCCAGGACCAGGGCGGCCGGGCTGTCGGTCCACAGGGACATGGTCGGGTCGCCCAGCAGGGTGTAGTTCTCGAAGGTCCAGCGGTCGGTGTAGTTGAGGTTGGTCGCGCCCAGCCAGGGCAGGCGGCTCAGCGCCACCAGGGCGCCCTGGCGGTGCTCCGGTTGGCAGTAGAGCTGCGAGAAGAACTGCTGCTGGTAGTTGTTGGAGGTCACCGGAAACGCGGCCCGCACCGCGCCGATGGCCGAGACCGCGCCGCCGTTCGGGTTCTGCAGGAACCGCTCCATCAGGCAGGAGTAGTCGAAGGCCGCCGAGGCGCAGTTCAGGGCGTAGAGCATGAACACGTGGTCGCCGTTGACCAGCGCGTCGGCGTCGCTGTTGATGAAGTTCGTGCTGCCCAGGGACATGTTGTAGTAGTAGCCGTGGCCGATCTGGTTGACGATGCCGTACTGGGCGGTGTTGAGCGCGTTCGTGAACACCTGCTTGTTCAGGAGGACGTCGCCGACGTTGCGGTCGAAGGTCTCGTACATGCGCAGGTACTCCATGTCCGTGCACGGGATGATGGAGTTGTTGACCTGCTGCTGCGGGTAGTCGGACCCGTCCAGGCTGATGCCGTCGCCCGGCGACCAGGGGTCGGGAAAGAGGACCTCGGCGGCGAACAGCACCCGGTTGGGCCAGCCCGCGCCGGCGGCAGCCCTCTCGTAGGCGATGACCTTGTCCACGAAGACCGCCGCGGCCTGCGGCGTCGAGACCGGCGCCCGGCCGAGGTAGACCTCCTCGGCGAAGTCGGCCTCGTCGCTGACCACGTTCGTGGAGCCGGGTTCGCCGTACCTGCCATTGCCGTTGGCGTTCCAGTTGCCGTCCAGGCACTGGAAGTAGAGTTCGACCGGGATGTCGGTGGAACCGCCCGCGGGATAGAGCGAGTTGTTGACGTAGCGCGGCGGCAGCACGTCCGAATCCCCGCCCATGAGCACGAACTCCGTACCCCACCGCTCGTAGGCGTCGCGGATGAACATCCGCATGGTCTCCTGGATGTCGGCGCCGTTGCGGTAGTTGGCGGCGATGAAGGCACGGGTCACCACGACCGTCGGCAGCCCCCGCGCCGTCTTGTGGTCGGCCAGGCGCTGGAACTCGGGCGCCATGGCCTGATCGGTGATGATCACGTAGGAGACGGCGCTGCCGGTGAGGCTGGGCAGCGGGGTCGGGATGAAGCCCTTCGCGGCCTCGTCGACCACCGTGCCGTGGTCGCGGGCGTAGCCCCCGACCGCTTCCCGGTTGGCCACCACGGCCGTGAGCACCTGGGCGTTGCGCTCGGCCTCGCCGGGCACCCGGCGCAGGCGGCGCACCATGTCCTGGTCGCCGGCTGCCCCGCCCCAGGCCACGCGGACCGTGTAGGCTTCCAGGAACTCCGCCTCGCCGGGCGAGCCCTCGACCGGGCGCACGGGCCGGACCTGCACCGAGAGCAGGCGGTAGCCCCGCCAGCGGTGGGTTCCGGTCGCTTCGCCCCAGGCCGCGGCGGCCTTGGTCGAGCCCGCGTCCGGCGCCACCGGGACCACCGCGCCGTCGGCGAAGACCGCCGGTGCGGCGGTAGCCAGGGACCCGGGCAGCGCCAGCCGCCGGGTGGCCAGGGCTTCGACCGTGACCGAGGCCACCGTGCGGTCGGCCGGGATCAGCAGCAGCAGTTCGGCGACCGGCAGGTCCGGCGCACCCGGCAGAGCCAGGTGGCGGGTACCCCCCAGCAGAGGGCGGACGGAACCGTCGGCGAAGGTTTCCCAGCCCAGGTCGGCGGCCGAGAACGTTCCTTCGTGGATGACCGCGCCGGGGGCGGCGGCAGCCGGTGCGGCGAGGGCAGCGGCCAGGGCGAGGGCCAAGATCAGGGCAGCGGAGCGAAGCATGACGGCGGGCATGGATAGGGCCTCCGGGGACTGAGGTCAGCCGGCCCGGTGCAGCACACCCGGGCCGGTCCATATCGTTATGTTGGCGCCACGAGGTCGCGGCCTCGGGTCGTCGCATCCTTTGTCGTTGTCGGACCAGCCGGCGCCCCAAGCGGTGCGCCGGACCGTTGCCGTTATCCTCGGTCTGCGCCGAACCTCCCGGCGGACCGCCAAGGCCCGCGAATCATGCAGAAAATGCCGGGAACCCAGGAGGGGATACTATACCATAGCCGCCCGAACCGGTCAACGGGGCAAAAAATCAGCCGCTATCGCCGAATATGAGCAGGATCAATCAAAAAGATCAACCTCTGCCGGAACCGACGCGGGTCCCTCCCCGGAACCTGCCGGCAGGACCACCACCGCACCGGCCGGCAGCATCACCAGCCCGGTCCCGGCAGTTCCGGACACCGCCACGGCCCGGCGGCTGCGGGCGGCATTGCGCAGCAGCGTCCGCCCGTCGGCCAGGGGCCGGGCCGAGACGCCGCGCCGGCCCAGTTGCGCCACTTCGGCATCGGTCAGGAAGACGGGTCCGTCCACCGCCACCTCCGCCAGCAGGCCGGCCAGTTGGTCCCGACCCAGGGCGGCCACGGCGGGGTCCGTGTGGACGAAGTTGACCCGGTGGGTCTCCACCACGGCCGGTTCACCGCGCGCCCAGGCCCGGCGGATCTGGGCGACGCAGGCGGCGGTCACCGCCGCCGGGTCGGCGGCCTGCACCGGCTCGAAGCGGCAGTTCCGCTCCAGGTAGGTCAGGCCGGGGCGGGTGAGCTTGCTCCAGCGCCGTTCGAGGACCTTGAGCAGCCGCCCGGGCGCGCCCGACGACCGGCGCGGATGCTGCTGCTCCCGCTTGCCCTGGATCACCCGCAAGCCGTGGTCCACCCACAGGGTCTCGATGCGCCCGTCCCAGGTGTAATCCGGGGCGATCACCGCGGCAGGGGGACGCCCGAAGCAGCGGCGGAAATCCGCGATGCCCCGGGCGAGTTCCGCCTCCAGCACCGGCAGGGGCCGCCAGGGGCCCAGCTCCCAGGCCCCTTCGCTGCCCTCGAAAAGGAGGATCCCCCGCTCGGCCGCCTGCCGGGAGAGCGGATCCGTCGCCACGCGCTCGCGCCGCAGGGCGGGGTCGTAGTGCCAGGCCCCGTGATACTCGGGATGCCAGACGCCGGCGGCCAGGGCGGCGTCCACCGCCGGCCAGAGCCCGTCCCGCCGGTATCGGTCCGGCAGGTCCGGCAGGCGGGATTCCCGCCAGCGGCCGTCCACCAGGTCCAGGGCACCCATGATGTAGTTCGGCTGCAGCACCGCCGGCAGCCCGTCCCGCCCCCGCACCCCGGCCAGCACCGCGGCCAGGTCCGCCACCTGGGCGCTGTCCTCCAGGGTCGAGCCCCAGTAGACGTCGGGGAACCGGCCCGGCGCCAGGGCCTGCCGCTCCAGTCCCTCCCAGGCCCCCCCATCCGGGACGAACCCCGCCAGGCCCCAGTCGTCGCTTTCGAGCACCACCGCGCGCTGGGCCGACCAGTCCACGGCGGCGCGGTCGCTGCCCAGGCCGAAGGCCACGGCCAGCAGCCCGGCCAGGGCCGCCACCACGCACGCCAGGGCCACCCTCGGGCGGATCATGATCCCCGCTTCATCTTGCCGCACTCCCGGTCAGGGTTTCGTCCTGCCGCGCCCGCATCCACCAGGCAGGCCCGCAGACGATACCCTCG
Organism: Candidatus Krumholzibacteriia bacterium; assembly: GCA_014859985.1. GTDB lineage: Bacteria > Krumholzibacteriota > Krumholzibacteriia > LZORAL124-64-63 > LZORAL124-64-63 > JACZKN01. The sequence goes on from JACZKN010000444.1 coordinate 7,441, forward strand.
CGCTCGATCCCCGCGATCAGGTCGTCCACCTCGCCTCCCACCCGCGGCCGCCCGCTCCGCAACATCGCCAGCACCGCTGCGGGGTCCACCGGCCAGGTGTTCGTCCATTGGCCGCTGTCGGCCCGCAACCCGAGTTCCCGCGCCGCCTCCAGGCAGGGCGCGACCTCCAGCAGCGGTCCCCGCGTCGCCGGATCCAGGCGATGCAGCAGCCCGTGGAGCCGGCCGTAGTTCCCCGCCGGTCCCCGGGCCGGTCGCGGCGCATCCTCGAACAGGTACAGCGCCGCCCCCGGACGCAGCAGCCCGGTCCACGGGGCCAGGACGTCGCGGATCCGCCTCCTTGCCGCCAGATGGCGCAGGAGGTTCGCCGCCACCACCAGGTCGCAGGCGCCGGTCCGCACCGGCGGCGCCAGGGCGTCGCCCAGCAGGGCCGCTTCACCCTGCGGCAGGGGCCGGACCCGGTCCAGCGCCACCACCTGCAGGCCCAGCCGGCGCAGGATCCCCGTCAAACCGCCTCCGCCGCAACCGAGCTCCAGCACCGTGTGGGGCCGCGACGCCAAGGCCCCCGCCTCGTCGAGGAAGGGGCCGGGCAGGGGCGCAAACGGCATGGCGTCGGCTCAGACCGCGTCGTCCGGGTCCTCGACCGCCGCGGCGGTGACCACCGCTTCGCGGCCGGTCGTGGCCTCGCGGATGAGGCGGCTGTTCTGGACCCGGGCCCGTTCGGCCTGCAGGTCGATGATGTCGGCCACATGATCGCCGATGCCCGAGACCTTGTCCAGGCGGTCGTCGAAGCCCAGGGCGTAGAAGATCTCGCTGAACAGGTCCAGGCCGTGCCGGCGGTTCTTCAGGTGCTGCAGGGCGCCCAGCTGCGCCGCGATCATCCACGCCCCCATGGCGGGCAGTCCCAGCCAGGGCGCGGACAGGAAATCGCTCAGGCTGAAGAGGATCATCCCCGCGGTCACCAGCAGCAGGCACAGCACCGCACCCCCGGGCGAGAAGCCCAGGCGCAGCAGGCGGTGGTGCAGGTGGTGGTCGTCGGCCATGAAGATGGAGGTGCGGCGGCGCGAGCGGCGCACGATGGTGGTACCCGTGTCCCAGATGGGCACGATCATGGGCGCCAGCAGCACCGGCAGGCTGACTCCCTGCTCCCGGCCCAGGTTCAGCATCAGGCTGCCCAGCACCAGGCCCATCCACATGCTGCCCGAGTCGCCCAGGAAGATCTTACGGCTGCTGACGTTCCAGTAGAAGAAGGCCACCGTCCCGCCGCAGAGGGTCGCCGCGAACAGGGTCGAGTGCATGTCCCCCACCGCCACCGACAGGGCGATCAGGGCCAGCGAGGCGAGCACGCTGATGCCGCTGGCCAGGCCGTCCAGGCCGTCGATGAGGTTCATGGAGTTGATGAACCCGAGATACCAGAAGAGGGTGAACGGCCAGGCCCAGCCGCCCAGGCCGATCTCCCCCACCAGCGGCAGCACGATGGTGTCGAGCCGCATGCCGAAAAGCATCAGCGCGACGATGACCACCAACTGGCCGTAGAGCTTCTTCTCGGCGTGGATGCCGAAGCGGTCGTCGCCGACGCCCAGGGCCATGATGGCCAGGCCGGCGCCGCTGAGCACCCCGAGCCAGTCCCAGGGCAGGGGCGTCTTGAGGATGATGTGTTCGAGAAAGAACAGGGAGCAGAAGAACGAGATGAAGATGGCCATCCCGCCCGTGCGCGGCACGGGCTCCCGATGGGGCCGGCGGTACCCCGGGTGGTCGACGATGTCCGTCAGGAAACCGAGGTTGCGGAAGTGGGGTTGGACCAGCCACGACATCAGGAATGCCGCAACGAAGCCCAGCGCCCCGACGATGCCCAGGTCCACGGTTCCTCCCTGAATCAATGTGCCCGGATGGCAGAAGTCCTCAAACAACGGCAATTTATCGCAATACGCCAGGCCGGGCAATCATTTATTTGCCGCGGCGGCCAGCGCCCGGTCGTAGGCCGCACAGGTGGCCGTTGCCGTGCGCTCCCAGGTCCATTGGCCGCTGCGCGCGCGGCCCAGGGCCGCCAGCCGGGCCCGCAGCGGTTCGTCCCAGGCCAGCTGCGCCAGGGCCCCGGCCAGGCGGCCGGTGTCGCGCGGATCCGCCAGGAGGGCCGCCTCGCCGGCAACTTCGGCCATGGCGCCCCGGTCGGAGGTCAGCACGGGCAGCCCGGCGGCCATGGCCTCCAGGATGGGAAAACCGAAGCCCTCGTGCAGGGACGGGAACAGCAAGGCGCGTGCCGTGCGGTACAGCCGCCACAATTCCGCAGGTTCGCACCAGCCGCGCACCTCCAGGTGCCCCTGCGCCTGGAGGCGCACCATGGCGGCGCGCAGGGACCCGTCGCACCAGCCCCGCCCCCCCACGAAGAGCAGCGAGGGACAGGCGGAGGCCGGCCGCCCCGCCTCGGCGAGGAACCGGGTGTAGGCCCGCAGGATCCCCTCGAGGTTCTTGCGCGGTTCCAGGGTGCCCACGAACAGGAAGCGGGGCCGGCCCGCCCGACCGGGGGCCGGTCCGGGCCCCTCCCGCGCTGCGGCGG
>JACZKN010000445.1 GCA_014859985.1 Candidatus Krumholzibacteriia bacterium
CGCCGCAGCAGGCCGCGGCAGACGGCCAGGCCCAGGCCCGTGCCGCCGTAGCGCCGGGTCGAGGACGAGTCGACCTGGGTGAACGCGGCGAAGATCTCCTGGCGCGCCCCGGGGGGCACGCCGATCCTCGTGGTGGAGGACAACCCCACCAACCAGCGGGTGGTGGGGCTGCTGCTGCGCAAATGGGGCTACCGTTTCGACGCGGCCGACAACGGCGAGCAGGCGGTGGCCGCCTATCGGGCCGGGGACTTCGGGGCCATCCTCATGGACTGCCAGATGCCGGTGATGGACGGCCTGGAGGCGGCCCAGGCCATCCGCGCCCTGGAGGACGGGAGGCGGCGCGTGCCCATCATCGCCCTGACGGCCGGGGCCTTCGGCAGCGACCGGGAACGCTGCCTCGAGGCGGGCATGGACGACTACCTGACCAAGCCCGTCAACGCCGGCGAGCTGCGCAAGGCCCTGCAGATGTGGCTGGCCGTGGGCGATCGGGCTCCGGTCTAGCGGTCAGAGGGAACGGCGCTATCCTGGGGCCAGCACCGGCGGCCGCCCCGCGGTGGCGCCCCAACCCGGACGGGACGCATGTTCTTCACCATCGCCATCACCATCATCTCCCTGGCCATCCTCGTCGGCTGCGTCGTGGCCATCGTCATGTCCACCTCCAGCGGGGCGGCCTGGCTGCAGTCGTTGTGGGAGGGCCGCGGTCGGGGGCGGGCCCCGGACGAAGGCGACTCCGCTGACCTCAGTTGACATCTTGATTTCATTATGGTTAGATGTGAGCGGGGGATTCGGTTTCCGCACCGCGCGGCCAGCCTGTTGGCGGGGCGGTGTCCGTAGGCATTTCCACGATCCGGACAGGGAACCGACACCCCCGAGGGGGGTTCGTCATGTCCATCCGGGAGATCGTCGGGAATTGCGCGGCGGCCGTCGCTGTCGCCGCCGCCCTGGGGTCGCCTGCCGCGGCCCAGTACTGCCTCGATTACGGCCAGCACCTGCGGTGGGTGCGGTGCGGCGAGCCCGCACCGTGCGTCGGCATCACCATGGTCGGCACCCTGCTCTACGTAAGCACGCCGGGGACGGGGCTGGTGATCTGGGATGCCGGCGACCCCGCCGAACCCGTCCCGCTCGGGGTCGCCGCCACGCCGGGCGCCTGCCTGGGCAACATCGTCGTCGGTGACCTGGCCTTTGTGGCCGACGGCTTCTCGCCCGGCTTCTGCGTCGTCGATGTGAGCGACCCCCATGCACCGGTGACGCTGGGCGCGGACGGCCCCGGCGCGGCCTCCTGGTGCTACGACCTGGCCATGGTCGTGCCCGATACCGTGTGGGTGGCCGACGGGTACTACGGGATCCGGATCATCGACGTCAGCGATCCCGCCGCGCCCGGCTACCTCGGCGCGTTCGCCCCCGGGGGCGCCGCTTGGGCGGTTGAGGTCTTCGGCGGCCACGCCTACCTGGCCGACGACGCCGGGCTGAAGGTCTACGACGTGACCCGGGGCGCGGCCAACGTGGACCAGGTCGGCTACGCTCCAGCGCCCGGCCTCAACTACGGGCTGACCCGCATGGACGACATCGTGTTCGTCCTCGGCTACGAGGGCACTACCGTCATCGACGTCACCGACCCGACGGCTCCGGTCACGGTCGGGTCCTACGACACACCGGGGCAGGGATACCGCATGCAGATCACGGGACACCATGCGATCGTCGCCGAGGGCGGCGAGTCCCCTGGCTACCAGGCCGGCCTGGAGATCCTGGACGTCACGGACCCGGCCGCACCGACCCCGGTGTCCTTCCTGGCCACCACCAGGCACTGCTACGACGTCCAGGTCGCCGGTAAGTTCGCCTTCGTGACCACCGAGCAGCGCGGGCTGTTCGTGGCCGACATCGCCAATCCGGCGCCGGCACCCCTGGCCGGAGCCGTGGCCCTGCCCATCGCCAACCAGGTCGCCGCCACGGACGGCCTGGCCTACGTCGTCGGCTCGCATCTCGGCCTGCAGGTCGTCGACATCACCGACCCGGCGGCCGCCGCCGTGATCGGCACCTACGTCGGGACGTATCCGGTCGACGTGGTGCTCCAGGGGGACTATGCGTATCTCGCTTCGGGCTCGCCGGGCCTGGAAATCATCGACGTCGCCGACCCCGCAACCCCCGTGCGCGTCGGTTCGGTCGACCCGTTCGGCGCGAGCGTGGCTGTGGCGGTCGCCGGCGACTGGGCCTTCCTTGCGGCCGGCACCTGGGGCGTGCAGGTCATCGACATCGCGGAGCCCGCGGCCCCGGTGCAGCGCACAACGCTGGCCCTGCCCGACGATCCCTACGGGTTGACCGTTGCAGGCACCTTCTTGTACATCGCCTGTGATCGCTCCGGTCTGCAGGTGGCCGACATCGCGGATCCACTGGCGCCTGTCCTCGTGGGCGCACTGCCGCTGCCCGGGATCGTGGACGACGTAACCGTCGCCGCGGGCCTTGCCTACGTCAGCGGCCGTGGCGACGGGCTGCACATCGTCGACGTCAACGACCCGGCCGCGCCCGTCCTGGTCGCGACGCTGCGCACGCCGGGCGAGGTGAGGGACGCCGCGGTGGCGGCGGATCTCCTGTACATCGCGGACTACGACGGCGGCCTGCAGATCGCCGACATCTCGGATCCGGCCGCGCCCCGGCTGGTCGGCACCCGGGAGACGCCCGACCACTCCGCCATCGGCGTCGTCCTGGCCGGGGACCTGGTCTGCGTGGCCGACTGGACGGGCGGCCTGCAGCTGGCCTGGCGCCATTGCGGCGGGGCCTCGGCCCAGCCCGACCTGCCGGCGCCGGCCGCAGCCGCACTGCGGGCCTATCCGAACCCCTTCAACGCGCGCACGACCATCACGTTCGAGTTGCCGCTGGGCACGGCAGCGACCCTGCACCTCTACGACGTGGCGGGCCGGCTGGTGCGCACGCTGCTGGCGGGAGACCACGACCGCGGCGGACTGCAGGCCACGCCTTGGGACGGCAGGGACGACGCGGGCCGGACGGTGGCGGCGGGCGTGTACGTGTGCCGGCTGGAGGGCGGCGGCCGCACGGCGACCACGCGCCTCGCGTTGGTCCGCTAGGTAACGGCAACAGCCGCCGGCGCCCGTCCGGGGCGCGGTCGGCGGCTGCTGACCGCTCCGCTGCGGCGCCGCTAGTCCGGCTGCCGCTTCTGATCCCGATCGTCGTCCCGCGGCTCGCCGCCGTCGGTCATGGTGTGCCCGAGGCGGGCGTCCGTGAACAGCGGGCCGAAGGCCACGCTGCGCGTGGCGCCGCGCCGCAGCGCGTGGCTGCCGAGGATCTCCCGCACCGCCTCCTGGATGAAGACGGCGAAGAAGATCACGAAGAAGATCGCACCGATGATGTGGTAACGACCGTGGAAGAGGATCTCTTCGAAGGTCTGCGGGCCGGTATCCATGACTGTCTCCTTGGCTGGCCGTGGCTGAATGTGCCGCAACGCGCACCCCCCTGATTGCATAGGCCTTGCCACGCGCCCCCACGTTCTGGAATCGGCTTTCCGGCAACGACTTGACGGGACCGTGGCGCCGGTTGACGCCGCGGGGGCGCCCGGACGGGCGCCGTTCGTGTAGGGATATCCGGCGCGTTGTCGGAGTCTCCTACACGCGTGGCGGCCGGCAGGGCAAGGGCGGCGCGGGCCGTCGGCCGAATCCCGGGCCCTGGCGGCCGCGCGCGGCCATTCCGCGTCGGACGCGCCTTCTGGTCCCGGCTTTGCAATTCCCGGGTCGACGCCGCGTGCGGCGCAAGGAGGCTCCGGGGTGAAGTGCCCGTTCCTGCAGACCAAGAGCGTGAAGTACTGCGGCCTGTGCCGGCTGACGATGATCCCGCTCGACGGCGACGGCCGGACGCCGGAACCCTGCTCGGGACCGGGCTACGAGGCGTGCCCGCTGCTTGCGGCGCATCACGACGGCCCCCTGCCCCAGGACCAGTGCCCGCACCTGCATTTCGGCGACGTCCACTGCTGCGCCGCCTCCGCGGTCCAGAAGCAGATCCCCTGCAGCCGCACCGCCGTGTCCCGTTGCACCGACGAAGGCCATCGGCACTGCCCGCTCTACCTGGCCATGGCCGAGCCTGGCCGCGGCGGCGACGACGGCGACGGCGACGGCGGCGACGACGGGCGGGACGACGGGGACCTGCCGGTACCGGACACCCTCGCCTTCGCCCCCAACCACCTGTGGTTGGACCACCGCGGCGGGCGTACCTGCCACATCGGCGTGGACGCCTTCTTCGGCCGGGCCCTCGGCCGGGTGGACGAGATCCACTTCCCCTTCGACCGCGGCGACGGCCGGCCGGCGGTGCGGATCAGGGCCGCCGGCGTGGACTTCGACCTGGTGTTCCCCAACCGGGTGGAGGCCGTCGAGGCCAACCCGCACCTGGCGGTCGCGCCACGCGACATCCTGTGCGACCCCTACGGCCGCGGCTGGCTCTTCGAGGGCATCGTGTCCGGACCGTCCGCCGCCGGCGGGCGCCACCCGTTGCACCGGGGATTGCGCCGGGGCGCGGAGGCGCGGCGCTGGATGCGCCGCGAGCACGAGCGCCTGGCCCTCTTCGTCCACGACCGCCTCCTGGACACGAGCGACGCCGCGACGCCGCTCCTGCAGGACGGCGGCTTTCCCCGCCTGCCCCTGGCCGACGTCCTGCCGGCGGGGGCCCTGGTCCGACTCCACACCGAGTTCTTTTCGCATCACACCGGAAGGGCGGATCCGTGAATCGCACCGCTTTCGTCGGGGTAGCCGCGGGGCTGGCCCTGGGTTGGCTCGGCCTGCCCGCGCTGCTGTACGTGCGTCAGGCCCAGCCCCTGGATTTCAACCACGCCGTGCACGCCGAGCAGGCGGGGATGAGCTGCGCCGACTGCCACGGCTTCGCCGCCGACGGCAGCTTCGGCGGCATCCCGCCGACCTCCTCCTGCACCGCCTGCCACGCCGAGGCCCTGGGCGAGTCGGCCGCCGAGCTGCAGCTGGTGGAGCAATACGTCGTCCCGGAGCGGGAGATCCCTTGGCTGGTCTACTTCCGGCAGCCCCAGAACGTGCTGTTCTCCCACGCGGCCCACGTGGTGCTGGCGGAGATCGAGTGCCGCCGCTGCCATGGGGACCACGGCCTGTCGACGACCCTGCCGCCGTACGAGTACAACCGCATCAGCACCTACAGCCGGCGCATCTGGGGCCCCCGGATCGCCGGCGGCGGCGCCGATCCCTGGGATTCCATGAAGATGAGCGACTGCAGCGGCTGCCACGCCGAGCGCGGCGTCACGGACAGCTGCCTGATGTGCCACCGGTAGCGGAACGGTCGGGAAAGCGGGAGCGACGACGATGGACCTCAACAGACGATGCTTCCTGCAGATCTTCGGCGGCGCCGCCGCCGGCGTGGCCTTCTCCCCCCTGCCCTGGAAGCTGTTGGACGACGCCGCGATCTGGACCCAGAACTGGTCCTGGATCGCGCGGCCGCCGCGGGGACCGGTCAGCCACACCTTCACCACCTGCACCCTCTGTCCGACCGGCTGCGGCCTGCGCCTGCGCCGCATCGGGCCCCACCCGGTGGCCGGGCACGCCCAGCGCGGCCACCGGGTGGGGCCCGATGCGGCGCAGGCGCAGGCCGCAGCCGGGCGGACAGAGGGTGCAGGTGGTGAAGGTGTGGCTGACCGGTCCCCGCGGCGGCCGCGCGATCCAGGACCAGTTCTGG
>JACZKN010000446.1 GCA_014859985.1 Candidatus Krumholzibacteriia bacterium
GGCCCGTCCGGCGCCGCGGTCGCCCGCGCCGCCGCCCCGAGGAGCTGACATGGACAAGCAAGTGCACGCGCTTTGGCCCGAACTCGACTGGATCGGCGACGAGCGGCTGCGCGAGGCCACCGCCCGGACCTGGGAGCTGGCCCTCGAGCGCAGCCCGCTGACGGTCGAGGACCTGGACACCATCCCCTTCACCCTGCTCGTGCCCGGCCTGAAGGTCAGCTTCATGGCCCACAAGCGCTGCGTGGTGCACGTGGCCCGGGACGCCGCCCGGCAGATGAACGCGTTCTTCGGCGACGACCTGCCCGTGGACCTGGACGTGACCGTCGCCGGGGCCATCCTCGCGGACGTGGGCAAGCTGCTGGAGTACGAGGTCAAGGACGGCCGCAGCGGCACCAGCGCCATGGGGCGGTACGTGCGGCACCCGTTCAGCGGCGTCGGCCTGGCCATGGAGGCGGGCGTGCCCCCGGAGGTGCTGCACATCATCGCCGCCCACGCCGGCGAGGGCGACCTGGTCAAGCGGTCGACGGAGGCCTACGTGGTCCATCACGCCGACTTCATGACCTTCCTGCCCTTCAAGCCGAAGTAGGCCGGGGCAAAAAGACCTTTGCGACCGGGCCGTTCTGGTATATCTAGGGTGTCCCGGGACGAACCGGGCAGGAAGACGACGCGGATCGGCGCCGCCAAGACCGGTCCCGAGGGCCGCCAGGAGGATCACGCGATGGCCGACAATACCGATAAGGTCGCCGAGAACGTCGACGGCCCGTTCTTCGTGGACAGCAACTGCATCGACTGCGACCTGTGCCGCCAGACCGCTCCGGAGAACTTCACCCGGAACGAGGACGAGGGCTACACCTACGTGTCCAAGCAGCCGGAGAACGAGGACGAGGAGCAGGCCTGCCGCGATGCGCTGGAGGAGTGCCCCACCGAGGCCATCGGCGACGACGGCTGATCCCCGGAGCGTCCGGTAGGACGCACCCGAACCCGGTCCCCGCTGGCGGGACCGGGTTTTTTGTGGAAACTTGTAGGGCGTGCCACGGTTGAAGCGCGGCGAACGAGCGGATGGGCCGGCCCCGGGCCGGCCAAGCGTACCCCAAGGAGAACCCCATGAATTCCAAGCGATTCGGCCGCCCGGCGCTGGCGCTGGCGGCCGCGGTCCTGACCCTGGCGGTGCAGGCGGCCCCGGCGGCGGCCCAACTGGTGCAGAACGAGCTGCGCAGCTATGCCGACGTGGCCCAGGTGGCCAGCCCGGCCGTGGTGAACATCTCGACCGACAAGGTGGTCGCCAACCGGAACAACCACCCGTTCATGAACGACCCCTTCTTCCGCCGCTTCTTCGAGATGCCCGAGGACGAGAACCACCCCCGCGGGGGCGAGCGCGTGGAGCGCTCCCTGGGCTCGGGCGTCGTGATCTCCGCCGACGGCTACATCCTGACCAACAACCACGTGGTCGAGAACGCCGACAAGGTGAAGATCACCTTCGAGGGCGACCGGGAGTACGACGCCGAGATCGTCGGCACGGACCCGCGCACGGACGTGGCCCTGCTGAAGATCGAGGCCGCAGGGCTGCCGTTCATCAGGCTGGGCGACAGCGACGCGCTGCGGGTCGGCGACCAGGTCATGGCCATCGGCAACCCCTTCGGCGTGGGCCAGACCGTCACCATGGGCATCGTCAGCGCCCTGGGACGCTCCATCGGCCTGATCGACTACGAGGACCTGATCCAGACCGACGCCTCCATCAACCCCGGCAACAGCGGTGGCGCCTTGGTGGACATGCAGGGCCGCCTGGTGGGCATGAACTCGGCCATCCTCAGCCGCAGCGGCGGCAGCCAGGGCATCGGCTTCGCCATCCCCAGCCGGATGGCCATGCGCATCGTGGAGTCGCTGAAGGCCGACGGCGAGGTGGTGCGCGCCTACCTCGGCGTCCTGCCCCAGGAGGTCGACCAGAACGTCGCGAACTATTACGGCATGGACCGGCCCCGCGGCGTCATCGTCACCCAGGTCAACGCCGACACCCCCGCCGCGAAGGCGGGTCTCAAGGAGGGCGACATCATCCTCTCGGTGGACGGCACGGAGATCCGCAATCCCAGCATGCTGCGCAACGTGATCAGCCTGTCGGAGGTGGGGAGCGAGGCCAAGGTGAAGCTGCTGCGCGACGGCAAGGAGAAGACCCTGGGCGTCACCCTCGAGAAGTTCCCCGAGGACACCCGCACGGCCCGGGCCAACCCCCAGGGCGGCGGCACGGAGGACGAGTCCCTGGCCGGGGTCACGGTGCGCGAACTGTCCGAGCGCACCCGTTCCATGGGCAACATCCCGGAGAACATCACCGGACTGCTGGTGACGGCGGTCGAACCCACCAGCAACGCCGCCCGCGAGGGCCTGGCGGCCGGTGACGTGATCCAGGAAGTGGCCAGGCGGCCGGTGACCGGCTTCGGCGAGTTCCAGGAGGCCCTGGGCCTGAACGACGACCGGCCGGTCTTCCTGCGGGTCTACAAGCCCCGCCAGGCCCAGAGCGTGTTCATCGCGGTGCCCCGCTAGCTCACCTGCGATCCTGCGGAGCGCGGCCTCCTGGCGCTCCGGCCCCACGGACCGCCGGCGATCGTGCCGGCGGTCCGTGGTTTCGGGCCCGGGGCAGGGGTTCGGCAGGCCCGGCAGGGAAAAATCATTCCGACAAAAAAGCTCAATAAGTAAATCATTAGGCCGATAACGCTGGCAACGATCCTCGCCCGGTCGTGTAGACGAGACGCACCCCCGGTGGAGGACCAGCCATGGCCCGCTTCGAGATCGTCCGGCACACCCGGTACCAGGAGATCGTGGTCGAGGATGAACTCACCATGGAGATGTTCCGGGAGATCATGGGAGCGCTGATCCGGGCCGAGAGGTTCCCGGAACTGCACGCGCTCTGGGTCTTCGGCCCCGGTGCCCTGCCGCCCGCCTTCCGCCATTTCGACGGCATGGTCGGGCTCCTGGAGAAGATCTATGCCCGCCGGCCCCTGGACAAGCGGGTGGCCCTGGCGGTGCCCGGTCCCTTCGTGCGCTCGGTGGCCGAGCTGTTCCTCGTCCAGGCGGCGCGGCTGCCGGTGCAACTGAAGATCTTCGGCAGCGTGGACGACGCCCGCGACTGGGTCGAGGGCTGACCGCGGCGCCGGCGGGGCGCGCCGCCGCCCCCGCCGCTTGACCAACCCCGCGGCATCGGTGACATTGGGACGGTTCCTGCGGCCCCGCGGCCGGAAAGGCGCCTCCCCATGAACAGCTACCTCCGCATGCTCCGCATGATCCGGCCCTACCTGCCGCAGGCGGTGCTGGCGGTGGTCTTCATGCTGCTGTTCTCGTTCTTCAGCGTCTTCAGCTTCACCATGATCTCGCCGTTCCTGAAGGCGCTGTTCCTGGATACCGACTCGCCCCTGGCCCGGGAGATCGGGGGCGGTCCGAGGAGGCGCGGTGTGTCGGCGAAGCGCCCGGCCATGACCGCCTGCTTGATCTCCTTGATCCCGGCGTCGCCCGAGAGGGCGAGGGCCCCCTGGCGGACCATCTTGATGCCGTTCCAGTCCTTCGGGTTGTGCGAGGCTGTAATG
>JACZKN010000447.1 GCA_014859985.1 Candidatus Krumholzibacteriia bacterium
GCCCGCCAGGGCGGCTGCCAGCAGGCACGCCGTCTTGCGGGCGTGGATCCGCCGGACCAGCTTCCCGGTCACCGGCCCGCCCTCGGCCTCCAGGTCGTCCTGCTGGCCGCCCACCATGCCCGCCGGACCCGCCGCATCGCCGACCAGGGCCACCAGGGGGCCCGCCAGGGCGCCGCCGGCCCGGGCCAGGAGGGTGAAGCCCAGGGCCTGCAGGCCGTCGCCGGCGAGGATCGCCGTGGCCTGCCCGAAGACCACGTGGCAGGTGGGGCGGCCCCGCCGCAGCACGTCGTCGTCCATGGCCGGCAGGTCGTCGTGGATCAGGGAGTAGGTGTGGATCATCTCCAGGCCGCAGGCGGCGGTCAGCACCTGGTCGCGGGGCACCGGCCCGCCGCCGTCCTTGGTCCAGGCATCCCTGGCCCAGAGCATCAGCACGGGCCGCAGGCGCTTGCCGCCGCCGGTCAGGCTGTGGCGCATGGCCCGGCGCAGGTGCGGCGGCACGCCCTTCTCGGCCGCCAGCAGGCGCCCGAGGGCGCGGTCGACCCCGCGCTGTTCGGCCTGCAGCGCCTGGCGGATCTCAGCCCCGTCCATGGACCCCCTCCACCCGGGACATGGCTTCCCAGGTGTTGCCCAGCAGCATGGCGATGGTCATGGGGCCGACGCCGCCGGGAACCGGCGTCAGGGCGCCCGCGTGCCCCAGCAGGCCCTCGTAGTCCGCATCCCCCACCAGCCGCGTGCCCTTGGGGTGGCCCGGATCGTCGATGCGGTTGATGCCCACATCCACCACCACGGCCCCGGCCCGCACGAAGTCCCGGGTCACGAAGCGGGGCACGCCGATGGCCGCGACCACGATGTCCGCCGCGGCGCAGACCCGGGGCAGGTCGGGCGTGCGCGAGTGGCACATGGTGACCGTGGCGTCGCCCATGGCCCCCTTCAGCGACAGCAGCAGGCTCAGGGGCCGGCCCACGATCACGCTGCGGCCGATCACGGCCACGGTGCGGCCCCGCACCGGCACCTGGTAGTGCTCCAGCAGGCGCACGATCCCCTTGGGCGTGCAGGGCACGAAGCGCGGCGACCCCGCCACCAGCCGGCCCAGGTTCTCGGGGTGGAAGCCGTCCACGTCCTTGCGCGGATCCACCGCCAGCAGCACCGCGGCCTGGTCCAGATGCGCCGGCAGGGGCAGCTGCACCAGGATGCCGTCGATGGCCGGGTCGGCGTTGAGCCCGCCGATCAGCGCCAGCAGCTCGGACTGGGCCGTGTCCGCCGGCAGCCGGTGGGTGACGTGGTGGAAGCCCACCTCGTCGCAGCCCTTCTCCTTGTGGCTGACGTACACGGCCGAGGCGGCGTCCTCCCCCACCAGCACCACCGCCAGGCCCGGCCGCCGCGGCGCGGCGGCGACCAGCCGTGACAGTTCGGCGAAGACGGCGTCGCGCACCGGCTTGCCCTTCAGCAGCAACGTCCCGTTGTCGCGGCCCACGCCGCCTCCTCCCTGCCGCCCCCCCTAGCGGGCGACCGCCGTGGCCCGCGTCTCCCGGATGACCATGACCTTGATCTGGCCGGGATACTCGAGTTCGTTCTCGATGCGCCGGCTGACCTCCTCGGCCAGCACGGCCGCGTCGGCGTCGGACACCAGCGAATGGTTCACCAGCACGCGGATCTCGCGGCCGGCCTGGATGGCGTAGGACTTCTCCACGCCGGCGAAGGCGTCGGCGATGGCCTCGAGGTTCTCCAGCCTCTGCACGTAGGTCTCCAGGCTCTCGCGCCGCGCCCCCGGCCGCGAGGCGCTGACCGCGTCGGCGGCCGCCGTCAGGAAGGTGTAGGGGCCGGTGGCTTCCACGTCCTGGTGATGGCCCCCCACCGCGTTGATCACCGTGTCGTTCTCCCCGAACTTGCGGCACATCTTCGCCCCGATCAGCGCGTGGGGGCCGTCCACCTCGTGGTCGGCCGCCTTGCCGATGTCGTGCAGGAAGCCGCAGCGCCGGGCCAGGCGCGGGTCCAGGCCCAGCTCGCTGGCCATCACCGCCGCCACCGCGGCCACCTCGAGGGAGTGCTTGAGCAGGTTCTGGCCGTAGCTGGTGCGGTAGTTCAGGCGGCCGATGTAGGGGTAGAGGTCCGGGTGCACCTGCTGCAGGCCCAGGTCCAGGCAGGCCTGCTCGCCGAACTCGCGGACCTTGTCCTGCATCTCCTGGGTGGTCTTCTTGACCACCTCCTCGATGCGGCCCGGATGGATCCGGCCGTCGCGCACGAGGATCTCCAGGGACTGGCGGGCCACCTCGCGGCGCACGGGGTCGAAGCCGGAGACGATCACCGCGCCCGGGGTGTCGTCGATGATCACGTCGATCCCCGTGGCCAGTTCGAAGGCGCGGATGTTGCGCCCCTCGCGGCCGATGATCCGGCCCTTCATGTCGTCGTTGGGCAGATCGACCACCGAGACGGTGCTTTCGGCCACGTGCTCGGCGGCGTAGCGCTGGACCGCCAGGCTGATGATCTTCATGGACTCGCGCCGGACCTGGCGCTCGGTCTCCTCGCGCACCTGCTGCACGCTGCGGGCGGCGGCGTGCCGCGCGTCGGCGACCATCTGCTCCATGAGGACCTGCTTGGCCCGCTCGGCCGACAGGCCGGCGATGCGTTCGAGGGTCTCGGTGTGCTTCTGCAGGAGCCCGGCCGCCTCGTGCTCCCGCTGCTGCAGCTCCTCCTGGCGCTTGCGCAGGGCCGCGTCGGTATGCTCGAGGCGCACTTCCTTCTGGTCGATGAAAGCCACCTTCTTGTCCAGGTTCTCCTCGCGCTGGTCCAGGATCTCCAGGCGGCGGCGGCCCTCCGCGCGCACCTGCTGCGTCTCCTGCTCGAACCGCTGCCGCGCCTCGAAGTACTCCTCCTTGGCTTCCAGTTCGGCCGTCCTGACGGTCGACTCGGCCGCGTCGCGGGCCTCCTGGAGCAGGCGCTCCCTGACCAGGCGGGCCGCGCCGTGCAGCCGCTCGTGGCGCCAGCGGGCGGCCAGCCAGCCGCCGGCGAAACAGGCCAGCGCGGCCGCCGCCACGTAGGCGTACGCCGGGAACTGCGGCATGAGAGCTCCTTCCGTGGTCATCCCAGGGGAGACGCCGAGGCAGGCGGGAACGCCGGCGGGATGGACACCCCGCCCGGCCGTGTGAGTCGGAAGCAACTGAACCGAGTTGCTTCAGGTGGGACTCCTGCCGCTTCCTTCGGCCTTCCCCGGAGGGCGTGGCTTCCGGGAGCGGACGTCGGGGTCCCCATGTTGAAGTGTTGGCTCACTTGTACGACACATCACGTGCCGGGCAGGGAATCACCACCGTTGCCACGGGCCGGTCCGCCGCCGACTTCCTTGGCCAACAGACGCGTGATCTGGACCGAACGGTCCTCGACCGACGCCTCCGTCTCGAGCCTGCGGCGCTGCTCCCGGAACAGTTCGTCGGCGATGTTCACCGCGGCCAGGATCGCGACCTTGGCCGTCGATGCCACCGAGGAGTTCCGGGCCACCTCGCCCATGCGTTCATCCACGAAGGAGGCGATCCGCTGCACGTACTCCGGGTCGGCATCGCCCCGCAGGGTGTACTCCCGCCCGAAGATGGTGACCGTCACGCTCTCCGCTTGTTCCATGGACCGTATCCCGTTTCAAGCCGGTGTCCCCGTACCGGACCGCCGGCTGCCCGGCGTCCGGCTCCGGTCCGTCAGCCGAGGGCCTCGAGCTGCTGCAGGAGCCCCCCGACCTTGTCCTCGATTTCCTTCCTCTTGGTCTCGTAAACCTCGACGTCGGCGGCCTGTCGGCCCGCCTCCGCGAGTTCGTGCTGCATCCGGGCGTTCGCCTGCTCCAGCTCCGCGGCACGGGCTTCCAGCTCGCCACTGCGGTCGGACAGGCGGGTGTTCTCCCGGCGGAGCTCCTTGATCAGGCCGATGGCCTCGAGCACCTTGGCTTCCAAGACGTTGAGATTGCTTTCCATTGCGTCCCGCTTGCTTCCCTGTTTCGGTGTGCCCGGTTGCCCGGGTCGCCGAGGCGGCCCGCAGCCGGTGCCTGGCCGGACCGTCAGTCCTGGGTGCGCTGCTCGATGCCGAGCTCCCCGGACAGCGCCGCCTGCACCGCCGCGAGGGCCACATCGACCGTCTTACCTTTCAAGTTACCTTTGGTCGAACGGAACTTCAAGCGAATTCCATAGGCCGCGCGGCCGGTGGGAAGCCCCTTGCCGCGATAGATATCAAAGAGTTCCACGTCCGCCAGCAGGGGACCGCCGGCCCGCGCGACCACCGCCGCGATGGCGCCGTAGGTGACCCCGTCGGGCACCAGCAGGGACAGGTCCCGCCGGACCGCCGGGAAGCGCGCGAAGGGCTCGAAACGGACCGGTGCCGGCGTCAGGTCCAGCAGATCCAGGTTGATCTCCGCCGCCGCCAGGGGTTGGTCCAGGTCGTGGCCCGCGCGCACCGCGGCGCTGACCCGGCCGGCACTGCCGATCCTCCGGCCCGCGCCGTCCAGGATCGCCCACTGGCTCCCCGCATCGTACCAGGACTCAACATCCTGCGGCTCCAGCTTCAGGTCGATTCTCAGATGCCCGGCCAGGGCCTCGAGGCTGCCCCGCAGCTCCAGCAGGTCGGCCGGCACGCCCCCGAGGCCCGTGTCGCGCCAGCCGGCGATGCCCAGCTGCAGGAACAGGGGCTCCTGCGGCAGGCGCGCCTCGTCGGCGTGGCGCGGGAGGGCGGGCTTCAGGCCGTAGGGCCAGTAGACGCGGTTGACCTGGAACAGGCGCAAGGGCGGCGTGGCCCCGGCGTTGAGGTTGTGGCGGGCCACCGCCAGCAGCGAGGGCAGCAGGCAGGTGCGCAGCCCGGTGTCCCCCCCGTGGCGGGGGTTGATCACCGCCAGGTGGTGGCGGCGCGGGTCGTCCGCCGGCAGTCCCAGGCGGTCGGCCTCGTCGGGGCCTCCGAAGCTGGAGGTGACCAGCTCGTGGAACCCGCAGGCGGCCAGCCAGTCCCGGGCGCGGGCCAGGGCCGTGTCCCGGGGCCGCCGCACGGCGCCCCCGGCCACCCGGTATCGTCCCCCGCCGGCGAGGTTGTCGTAGCCGTGGCGGCGGGCGATCTCCTCGATCAGGTCGATCTCCCCCTTGAGATCGCGCCGGAAGCCGGGCGGCTCGACCATGATGTTCACGGCGTTGGCGCTGCTCGCCTCCGGGTTGCCCATCGGCTGCACCTTCAGGCCCAGGGACTGGAGCATCTGGGCGGCCTGGTCGGTCCCGATGCCGATCCCCAGCACGCGGTTGACCTGCCACAGGCGCAAGGGAATGGCCGCCGGCGGCCGGCGGTCCGGGTCGTGGCGGTCGGCCCAGTCGGGGGTGATGCGCGCGCCGGCCAGCTCCTGGAACAGGTACATGGCGCGGCAGGCGGCCTTCTCCACCATCTCCCAGTCGGCGCCCCGTTCGAAGCGGTAGCTGCTCTCGCTGACCAGGCCCATGCCGCGGCTGGCGCGCCGCACCAGTCCGGGGTCGAAGAAGGCGCTCTCCAGCAGGATGTCCGTGGTCCCGGCGCCGACCTCGCTGTTGGCCAGCCCCATCACGCCGGCCAGGGCCACCGGCCCGGCCTCGTCGCTGACCAGCAGCGTGCCCGGCTCGACCGCCCGCCCGACGCCGTCGAGGGTCGTGACCTCCAGGCCGGCCCCGGCGCGCCCGATGGTGATGGTGCCGCCGGTCAGCCTCGCCCGGTCGAAGGCGTGCATGGGCTGGCCCAGCTCCAGCATCACGTAGTTGGTGATGTCCACGGCGTTGCTGATGGGGCGGCTGCCCACGGCGCGCAGCCGGTTCTGCAGCCAGCGCGGCGACGGTCCCACCTTGACCCGCGAGGCCCCGAAGGCCATGTAGCGCGGGCAGTCGGCCCACTCCTCCACCTTGACCTTCACGCCCAGGTTCTCGGCGGTCTGCTGGCTGTTCCAGACCGGCGGCATCGCCACCTTGGTGCCGTAGAGGGCGGCCACCTCCCGCGCCACGCCGATATGGCTCAGCCAGTCGGGGCGATTGGGCGTGACCTCGATGTCCAGCACCGTGTCCCGGAACCCGTAGAGCTCGTCCGCGGGGGTGCCCGGCGGCAGGTCCGTCTCCAGTTCCATGATGCCCGAGGCGTCGCTGCCGAGGCCCAGTTCGGTGGCCGAACAGATCATGCCCTGGCTCTCGATGCCGCGGATCTTCGACTTCTTCAGCTTCAGGCCGCCGGGCAGCTCGGACCCCACCCGCGCGAAGAGCACGGTCAGGCCCGCGCGCACGTTGGGCGCCCCGCACACCACCTGGACGGGGACGCCCGTGCCGTCGTCGACCCGGCAGAGGCTCAGGCGGTCGGCGTCCGGGTGCTGCTCCCGGTCCACGACCTTCGCCACCACGACCCCGGGGAAGCCGACCTCGATCCGCTCGATGTTCTCCACGTTCAGGCCGGCGGAGGTCAGCCTGGCCGCCAGGGCCTCGGGTGCGTCGTCCCAGGCGACGTACTCGCCGAGCCAGTCCAGGCTGATCTTCACTGCACACCTCGGAATTGCTGCAGGAACCGCAGGTCGTTCTCGTAGAGCAGCCGGATGTCGCCGATGCCGTACTTCAGCATAGCGATGCGGTCGATGCCCAGGCCGAAGGCGAATCCGGTGTAGGCGTCGTCGGGGTAGCCCGCCGCCCGGAACACGTTCGGGTGCACCATCCCGGCCCCCATGATCTCCAGCCAGCCGGTCTGCTTGCAGACCCCGCAGCCGGCGCCCCGGCAGGCCACGCACTGCATGTCCACCTCCACCGAGGGCTCGGTGAACGGGAAGTAGTGGGGCCGGAAGCGGGTCGGCTCGTCGGCGCCGAAGAAGTTGTGCACGAAGGTGTCCACGGTGGCCTTGAGGTCGGCCATGCTGACCGCCTTGTCCACCACCAGGCCCTCGATCTGGTAGAACTCCGACGAGTGGGAGGCGTCCGCGTTCTCGTTGCGGTACACCCGCCCCGGGAAGACGCAGGCCAGAGGCGGCTGATGGTCCTCCATGAACCGCACCTGCACCGGCGAGGTCTGCGTGCGCAGCAGCACCTTCTCGTCGATGTAGAAGGTGTCCTGGATGTCCCGGGCCGGGTGGTCGTCGGGGAAGTTCAGGGCGGTGAAGTTGTAGTAGTCGAGCTCCACCTCGGGCCCGTCGCTGCGGGTGAAGCCCATGCCGTAGAAGATGTCGCAGATGGACTCGAGCACGGCAGTCAGCGGATGCGCGCTGCCGCGCCCGGCGGGCAGCCGGCCCGGCAGCGTGAGGTCCCAGCCGGGC
>JACZKN010000448.1 GCA_014859985.1 Candidatus Krumholzibacteriia bacterium
CCGGGAGCCGCCGCGGCGGACCCGGCCCGCCTGGCGGCCGTGGGCCGCACCGGCGGCCTGCACGACGTGTACGATGCCGCCCTGGCCCGGGAACTGGCCCTCGCCGCAGCGGCGGCGGGCGTGCCGGTCCACGCCGGCACCTACGCCAGCATGGACGGTCCGGCCTACGAGGCCAAGGCGGAGATCGGGATGCTGCGCCGCAGCGGCTGCGACGCCGTGGGCATGTCCACGGCGCCCGAGGCGGTGCTGCTGCACCGGCTGGGGGTGCGCACGGTGGGCCTGAGCTGCATCACCAACCCCGCCCGCGAGACCGGCCAGCCCGAGCTCTCCCACCAGGACGTGGTGGAGGTGGGCGCCATGGTGCGCGGCCGCATCGCCAAGCTGCTGCTGGAGTTCCTGCCCCGGGCGGCCGCGTAGGGGCCGGGTGGACAGCGCCATCGGGAGATGAGATATTCTGTGGCGGCCCGGTTCGGGGCCGCAACCGCAACCTGGAACCCCGGCCAAGGAGATCCCATGCGCCGCTACCTGGTCGCCGGCAACTGGAAATTGAACCTGGGCCCCGCGGCCGGCCGCGAGTTGGCCTTCGGCCTGGCCGACCGGCTCCGGGGCCGCGAGCTGCGGGGCGACGTCGTGGTCTGCCCGCCGTTCGTCACCCTGGCCGCCGTGGCGCCCGCGGCCCAGGGCGACCCGGTGCAGCTGGGCGCCCAGAACTGCGCGGCCTGGGACAAGGGCGCCTACACCGGCGAGGTCTCGGCCGCCATGCTGGCCGAGGCGGGCGTGCGCTACGTGATCGTCGGCCACAGCGAGCGCCGCCAGTACTTCCGCGAGATCGACCAGGACTTCGTCGGCAAGATCGACCAGGTGCACGCCGCGGGCCTGAAGGCGATCTTCTGCTACGGCGAGGTCCTGGACGAGCGCAAGGGCGGCCGGGCCGAGGCCGTGGTCGAGGCCCAGCTGCGCGGCGTGCTGCCGCGCCTCGAGGGGGCCAACGCCTACAACCTGGTGCTGGCCTACGAGCCGGTCTGGGCCATCGGCACCGGCGAGACCGCCACGCCGGAGATCGCCCAGCACATGCACGCCCATTCCCGCGCCCTGGCGGGGCAGCTGCTGGGCGCGGAGACCGCCGGGGCCCTGCGCATCCTCTACGGCGGCAGCTGCAAGCCCGACAACGCCCGCGAGCTGATCGGCCAGCCCGACGTGGACGGCGGCCTGATCGGCGGGGCCAGCCTCAAGGCCGCGGATTTCCTGGGCATCATCGACGGGGCCGAGGCCGCGTGCGACGGATGACGACCCGAAAGGACGGAACCATGCCCCGGATTCCCGCCGCGGCCCTGCTGCTGGTGGCTCTTGCCGGCACGGCCCTGCCCGCGGGCGCGCGCCCGGACGCGGCAGCCGGCTACGACGACCTGCCGCTGGAGCCGGCCTTCCCCGCCCTGCCCGCGAATCTCGAGCTGCTGCGCCTGGAAAACGGGCTCGAGGTGGTGCTGCTGCGCAACCCCGCCCAGCCCATGGTGGGCATCTACACCCAGGTCAAGGTGGGCTCGGCCCGGGAGAACGCGCGCACCAGCGGCATGAGCCACATGCTGGAGCACCTGCTCTTCAACGGCACCGCCAAGTGGTACCAGGAGGCGCTGTACGCCGAGACCGACCGCCTGGGCGCCTACAACAACGCCAACACCTCCGATTTCTACACCAATTTCATGACCGTGCTGCCGGCGGCGAACCTGGCCGGGGGCCTGGAGCTGCAGAGCCAGATGCTCTTTCACTCCCTGATCCCCGCGGACAAGTTCGCCAAGGAGCAGGGCATCGTCCTGGGCGAGCTGGTGCAGGCCCGCGACCGGCCCGGGCACGCGCTGGACGAGACCCTGCGCAGCGTCCTGTTCGCCGGCTCCGGCCTGGAGTTGCCCACCCTCGGCACCCGCGCCTCCATCGCCCACCTGCAGCGGGACGACGTGCACGCGTTCTGGCGCACTTGGTACGTGCCCAACAACATGGTGCTGACCCTGGCCGGCAACTTCGAGCGGGACCGGGCCGTGGCCCTGCTCCAGGAGCACTACGGCGCCGTGGCCCCGGCCACCCTGCCGGACGCCGAGCCGTTGCCGCTGCCGCCCATCGAGCAGACCCGGGCGCTCACCCGCCGCGTCGGCGACCGGCGCACCGTCGCCCTGGCCTTCGAGGCCCCCACCTGGGGCATGGGCGACTTCCATCCCTTTCAGGTCCTGACCGAGCTGCTGACCCTCGACGGCTCCGGCCTGCTGACCCGGGTGCTGGACGGGCTGGACGCCGCCGTGCGGCCGGAGGTCTCCCTGTGGTGGGAGAGGGCGCCGGGCCACGGCCGCCTGGTCTTCCGGTTCACGCTGCCCGAGGGCCTGGACCCCGGCCAGTGCTACCGTCTGGTGCAGGACGCGGTGGCCGCCGGCCTGGACCTGGGCATCGGCGACGAGGACCTGCTGGGCGTCGTCCGGATGGCGGAGACCGCGACCCTGCTGGAGCGCGAGCAGCTGCGCATGACCGGCATCTACACCGCCGAGACCCTCGTGCTCGGAGGGGTCGATGCGTTCGCCGGCTACCTGGACGGGCTGCGCGCGGTCACCGGCGCGGACGTGCTGCGGGCGCTGGAGACCTGGCTGGCGGACGCGCCGTGCCAGGCGGTGCTGGTGGAACCGGAGGCGGGCGCCGCGGCCGCCGCGCCCGCCGGGTGGGCGCCGCTGCCGGTGGAGCGCTCGGAGCTGGCCAACGGCGCCGTGCTCGTGTCCCAGACCAACGAGGCCAGCCCGGTGCTCGCGATCCACCTGGCCGTGCGGGGCCGCGCCCTGCTGGACAGCGAAGCCGCCGCTGCCGGGGCCCTGGACCTCGTGCACCGCCTGCTGGACGAGGGTTACGCCGGTTGCGACGCCGGCTGCCTGGCCGGCCGGCTGCGCGCCCTGGGCGCGGTGGTCAAGAAGGTGGACGACCCGCGGATCCCCATGGACGACTACTACACCAACGGCCGCTTCAGCTGGATCCGCATCGAGACCGCGGCCCGGCACGGGGCCGAGGTGCTGGACCTGCTCGTGCGGGAGATCCAGCACGCGGCCTTCGACGCGGGCGACTTCGCACGCCTCCGCGACGAACGCGTGGCCGAGCTACAGCGGCGGCAGGCCAGTGCCCGGGCCACCGCCGACCGCCTGCTGGACCGGACCCTCTTCGCCGGCCATCCCCTGGCGCTCGAGCCCGAGGGTACGGTCGAGTCCCTGTCGGGGCTGACCTTCGACCAGGTGCGGGCGCTCTACCGCCGGGCCTTCTCGCCGGAGAACCTGGTCTTCGCCGTGGTGGGGCCCCTGGCCCACCGGGACCTGGCCCGCATCCTCGAGCAGAACCTGGCCGGGCGCGGCCGCCCCGCTGCCGGCCTGCCGCCGCTGGTGCCGACGGCGGGTCCGGCGGAGGTCTCGGCCAAGGTCGGTGGCCAGCTGACGGCCATCCGCCTCGGTTCGGTCCTGGCGATCGACCCGGCCGACGCCCCGGCCCTGGAAATGGCCGTGGCCGTCCTCGGCGACCGCCTGGCCATGGACCTGCGCGAGACCCGGGGCCTGAGCTACAGCACCGGCGCGTCGCTGGAGATCCACGGCGGCCAGGGGGTGTTCATCGCCTGGCTGAATCCTCCGGCCGAACGCCTGGCCGAGGGGCGGCAGGCCCTGCGCGGGGCCGTCGCCGGGTTCGACCCCGCAACGGTCACGCAGCAGGAGCTGGACCGCCTCCGCAGCGCCCGCAACGGCCGCCAGATGATGCGCCGCCTGTCGTCCATGGGGCAGGCCTACCACCTGGCCATGGCCGAAATGGACGGCGACCTGGCCGGCTACCTGGAACAGGCGCAGCGCCTCGAGGCGGTGGCGCTGGCGGACCTGCGGCGCGCCGCGGCCACGTACCTGGGCGCCGCGCCCCTGGTCGAGGTGGTCGTGGACTGAGCGTACCGCCGGTCGGGCCGGCCCTTGCCGGCGGCCGGCTCCCGCGGCTATCCTGCCGGGATTCCTGCCCGCGGCCACTGACCCCCCGGAGGTGCCCGTCGATGCGCTGCGTCACCGCGATCCTGTTGTCCTTCCTCGGTTGCGGCGGTGCCGCGGCCGCCGCCCCGCCCGTGATCCACCACGCGGCGCAGATCGTGCTGGACCCGCAGACCCACGAGGTGCGGATCGTCGACCGCCTGACGTTGCCGCCGGGGCTGGCGGCCCTGACCGTGGGCGAGGGCCTGGTCGTCGAGGAGATCACCGGGGCGCCCGCCGGCTGGCAGCCGCGACTGGTGGAGGACGAACAGGGCCGCCGCCAGGTCATCGACCTCGGGCCCCTGGGGCTGGACCAGGGCGGGCAGGCCGTCCTCAGCCTGCGCGGCGTCTTCCACCAGCCCACCGACCAGGTGAGCTTCTCCCGGGAGAACGTGGGGGGCGAGATCACCGCCACCATCGGCGAGGAGGGCATCTGGCTCTCGTCGGCGGCCGGCTGGCTGCCCGGCGCCGACGGCGCCCTGCACACCCACGACCTGACGGTGACGGCGCCCGCGGGCTTCGTCAGCGTGACCCAGGGCCGGCGCGAGGTAATCGCCCCCGACGTCACCCGCTGGGTCGCCGACCACCCCAGCGACGGCCTGAATCTGGTGGCGAACCGCTTCGTGGTCCACGAGGAGCCGGTGCGCGACGGCGTGACCGCCTACACCTTCTTCCTGGAGGACGATGCCGACCTGCGGGCCACCTACATGGAGCGCACCCGGGCCTACCTCGCCATGTACGAGGAGATGATCGGCCCCTACCCGTACGCCAAGTTCGCCACCGTGGAGAACTGGTTCCCCACCGGCTACGGAATGCCCGGCTGGACCCTGCTGGGCAGCCAGGTGCTGCGGCTGCCCTTCATCCCCACCACCAGCTTCGGCCACGAGATCGCCCACAACTGGTGGGGCAATGCGGTGTTCGTGGACGCCGGGCGCGGCAACTGGTGCGAAGGACTGACCAGCTGGTCCGCCGACTACCACTACAAGGAACTGGAAGGGCCGGAGGCGGCGCGCGAGTACCGCCGCAACCTGCTGAAGGACTACTACGCCTACGTGAAGGATCCGGCCGCCGATTTCCCCCTGCGCGACTTCAAGAGCCGCCACAGCGGGGCCACCCGCGCCGTGGGCTACGGCAAGAGCATGATGGTCTTCCACATGCTGGACCGGCAGCTCGGGCGCGAGCGCTTCCTGGCGGGGCTGCGGCGCGTCTACGCCGAGCGGCGGTTCACCCGGGCGGCGTGGGACGATTTCCTGGCGGTCTTCGGCGAGGCGGGCGGGTTCGAGCCCGCGGCCTTCGCCGCCCAGTGGCTCGAGCGCACGGGGGCGCCGGTGCTGGCCCTGGGCCGGGTGGAGTTCGCGGACGACCAGGTGGCGTTCGTGCTGCAGCAGGCCGCGCCGCCCTACGTCCTGGACGTGCCCGTGCAGGTCGACGGGAAGGACGGCCCGCGCCTGCACCGGGTCGCCCTGACGGAAAGGGAGCAGCGCTTCACCCTGCCGGCGGACCAGCCGGTGCGCCTGGCCGTGGACCCGGACTACGACCTGTTCCGCCGCCTGCACGT
This sequence comes from Candidatus Krumholzibacteriia bacterium, assembly GCA_014859985.1. Classification (GTDB taxonomy): domain Bacteria; phylum Krumholzibacteriota; class Krumholzibacteriia; order LZORAL124-64-63; family LZORAL124-64-63; genus JACZKN01. Next base: position 5,578 of record JACZKN010000448.1, read on the forward strand.
CCAGGAGGTGGAGCCCACCGTGAGCCAGACCCTGGCCGAGGAGGTGCCCAACGTGGTGTGCGGCGATCCGGCGCTGGTGCAGGCCGCCCGGGCCTTCGGCGAGGCCTTCACCGACGGGCGCTGGTTCAACCTGCTGGAGAACGGCCGGCCGCCGCGGGACCTGCCCCCGGGCGCCTACCAGTCCAACCTCGTGATCAACCCGGCGCCGGCGGTGGCGGCGGAGTACCCGCGCCCGGAGCTGACGGTCGCCGGCCGCACCCTCGTCCTGGAGGGCCGGCGCTACAGCCTGGACGAGTACGACCTGGTCTACGCCGCGGCCAACCCGGCCCAGCCGGAGGTCACCGACCTGGTGATCCACTGCGGCTCGGCCGCGCGGCTGGCGGCCCTGGGGGGGCGCCTGGGCCACTACGGCAAGTACAGCTGGCTGCTGCTGCCGGCGGGGCAGGGCCGGGTGCTGCGGGGCAACTGGGCCCCGGCGGCGTCGCCCCTGACCGCGGCCCGCTAGCGGGGCCGCGCCGAGGAATCGCAGGACACCCGGGCCGGCCGTTTGTGGTACAATGGGCCCGCACGCACAGGGGGCCGGTTCCGTCCGGCCCTTCCCGTCGCTCCGGGCCGCGCACCGCCGGCCGGGCCGCCGGCAGCCGCAGGATTGACGAGGCTTCCATGCGAGGAATCGCCCAGCACCGACCGCCGCGCCGCCGGGTCCCGCTCCGGCGTGCGGCGGGGTCTGTCCGGGCCCTGCTGCCGGCCCTGCTGCTGGCCCTGCCGATCCTCTGCGCCGGGGGCTGTGGCGACGACGACGACGGCGGCTCCGTCACCCCGGGCCAGCCGGCCTGGGCCACGATCCTCGAACCCGAGTACACCAACCGCGCCGTGTGGGGCCTGTCCGCCGGCCGCTTCTTCGTGGTCACCGAGAACGGGGTCATCCGCCGCTACTGGGACGGCGAGTGGACCACCTGGCACGTGGACTACGCGGTCAACCTGCGCGCCGTGTGGGGCAACGCCGCCGACGACGTCTGGGCCGTGGGCGAGGGGGGCACCTGCCTGCATTTCGACGGCCGGGCCTGGACGGTCTTCTACGCGGGCACCTACACCGACCTGCTGGGCCTGTGGGGCTCGGGGCCGGACAACGTGGTCGCCGTGGGCGACGCGGGGGTGGTCACCCGCTTCGACGGCACCCGCTGGCAGAGCGAGGACAGCGGCGTCGACGTGACCTTGTACGGGGTGTGGGGCTCCGGTCCGGACGACATCTGGGCCGTGGGACGGGCCGGCGCCATGGTGCGCTACGACGGGACGGCCTGGACGGCCCCGCCCCGGGTCACCGACAGCGCCCTGGATGCGGTCTGGGGCTACGGCCCGGCCGAGATCTACGCCGTGGGCTCGCTGGGCACGGTGCTGCGCTACGACGGGAGCGTTTGGCAGCCCGAGCCCACCGACACCTCGGACCGGCTATGGTCGGTGTGGGGTCTGCCCGGCACGCCGCCGGTGGCCGTGGGCGCCAACGGCACCTACCTGGTCCGGGCCGCGGACGGCACCTGGAGCGGCAGCACCATCGCCGAGGGCCGCTATCTCTACGGGCTCTGGGGGGACGGCGACAGCGCGCTGCTGGTGGTGGGCTACAACGGCCTGGTGATGCGCCTGGCGAGCCCCGCCTGGCAGACCATCAACGACGGCCGCACCCACTGGCTGCAGGAAGTCTGGACCGACGGCTGCGGCCGGGTGATCGCCGCCGGCAAGCAGGGCGTGCTGCTCGAGTCCCAGGACGGCGGCTGGCAGGACGTGGCGCCGGATCTGGACGGCGTCGACTACGCCGACGTGTGGGGTCCCGAGCCCGGCGACTGGTTCGCCGTGGGGACCGGCGGCGTGATCGTGCGCCACCGCAACGGCCACCCCTGGTCGGTGTGGCGCCTGCAGTCGGGCGCCGACCTGGAGGCGATCTGGGGCACCGGGCCCAACGACGTGTTCGCCGTGGGCCAGGGCGGCACCATCATCCACTTCGACGGGGACAGCTGGGAGAACATGGCCAGCAGCACCACCGTCTCCCTGCTGGACGTGCACGGCCGCGGTCCCGGCGACGTCATCGCCGTGGGCCTGGGCGGCACCATCCTGCACTTCAACGGCATCATCTGGCGCACCCTCGACTCGGGGCGCAGCGAGGCCCTGTACGGCGTGTGGTGCCGCACCGGCGGCCAGACCATCGCCGTGGGCGAGGGCGGCCTGGCGCTGCACAACGCCGGCACGCCCTGGCTGGGCTCCCCCTGGGAGGCCCGCTCGGCGGGCACGGCCTTCTCCCTGTACGCCGCGGCCGGCGACCTGGACGGCAACGTCTACGCGGCCGGCTACAACGGCGTCGTCGTCCGCCACGACGGGACGGCCTGGGAGGTCCTGACGACCAACAGCCACGACCGCCTCAACGGCCTGCACGTCGCCCCCTGCGGCGACGTCTACGCGGCCGGCATGTGGGGCGTCATCCTGCGCTACGGCAATTGAAGACACCACCTTCGAGGAGAGACCATGGGGAAGCTTGACCGACTTGAGCCCGCCGCCGTCTGGCGGATCTTCGAGCAGATGAGCGCCGTGCCGCGCGGCTCGGGCCACGAGGCCGCCGTGCAGGCCATGTTCAAGGCCTGGGCCGACGCGCGCGGCCTGGCCTGGAAAGAGGACAAGGTCGGCAACCTGCTGATCTCCATCCCCGCCAGCAAGGGCCTGGAGCACGCCGCGACGGTGCTGATCCAGGGCCACGTGGACATGGTCTGCGAGAAGAACGCCGCCACGAAGCACGACTTCACCCGCGACCCCATCAAGCTGCTGGTCGAGGACGACTGGGTCACCGCCGACGGCACGACCCTGGGCGCGGACAACGGCATCGGCTGCGCCATGGGCCTGGCCCTGGCCGACGACGAGACGGTGCGCCACGGCCCGATCGAGGTGCTGCTGACGGTGGACGAGGAGCGCGGCCTGACCGGCGCCGCGGGCGTGGAGCCGGGCTTCTTCTCCGCGCGCACCATGATCAACCTGGACAGCGAGCAGGACGACGCCATCTTCGTGGGCTGTGCCGGCGGCCGGGACACCGAGTACGTGCTGAAGAACCGCGGCACGCGGGCGCCCAAGGACACGGTCGGCCGCAAGGTCACGGTCGGCGGCCTGCTGGGCGGCCACTCGGGCCTGGACATCCACAAGGGCCGGGGCAACGCCATCAAGATCCTCTGCCGGGTCCTCTTGGCGGCGCGGGACGAGATGGACCTGCGCCTGGTGGAGATCACGGGCGGCAGCATGCGCAACGCCATCCCCCGCGAGGCCGAGGCCAAGGTGGTGGTGCCGGCGGCGCAGGCGCGCCGTTTCAAGCAGCTGGTGGATGCGGCCTGCGGGCGCATCGCCGCCGAGGAGCTGCGGGGCGTGGACGACGGCCTGCAGGTGAAGGTCGCCGCGGTCCAGGCCCCCCGCTGCCTGAGCCTCGACAGCAGCCGCGCCATCGTCGACCTGCTGGCGGCCATCCCCAACGGCGTGCTGGCCATGAGCCGGGACATCGCGGGCCTGGTGGAGTCCAGCTCGAATCTGGGCGTGGTCAAGACCGAGGGGGGCACCGTGCGCATGGTGTGCTGCAGCCGCTCGTCGGTGATGGCCTCCCTGGAGGCGATCGTGCGCCAGCACGCGGCCATCGGCGCCCTGGCCGGGGCCGAGGTCCGGCAGCCGCAGGGCTACCCCGGCTGGAAGCCCAACCTGGCCTCGGCGGCGCTGGCCGCCACCCGGGCCCGGTACAAGCAGACCTTCGGCGCCGAGGCGCAGCTGCTGGCCATCCACGCCGGACTCGAATGCGGGCTGCTGACACAGAAGTATCCGGACCTGGACATCGTGTCCTTCGGCCCGAACATCACGGGCGCCCATTCCCCGGACGAGAAGGTGCAGATCAGTTCGGTAGAGAAGATCTGGACCCTCTTTGCCGGTACCCTCGAGGAGCTGGCCCGGGCCTGACGCCGGCGCCCCCCGGCACCGGGACGGCCGGCGCAAGCCGGCCGTCCCGTTTTTCCCCCACTCCCTGAAGTTGTGCCCAGGTTATCCCCAAGGCGGATCGGCCCCGGCGGGGGTGCCGGGCACCCCGATGACTCCCCTAAGTGATTGCCGGACAACAGACCTCTAGTATGTGACGATTATGTAAGTAATATTCTGAAACGGCGTCTACCCGGTTTATCCCCACCCCCGTCCGCGATTCTTCGCAACGGCGCCGGGCCGCGGGTACCATATCCTTGCAAGCCATCGTTTGGGCCGCCCATTCCCTTGATTCGGCCGCCCCGGTGCACCATCATGGGCGGACCGGGCCGCGGGGGCGGCCGGGGCCGCACTCCGTATCCCCCCCAAACCGGGAAAGGCTGGCGCCATGGCGAAGATCGGCGAGGCGGGCAAGCGTGGGCCGCAGGTCCGCTCCGACTGCTGGATCAAAGTGGAACTGGGGGACGAGTTGGGCCTGCGCATCGACCTGCAGAGCAAGGTGGCCGGCATGTACGGCGACCGCATCCGCCGCCAGGTCGAGGAGGGTTGCCGGACCCTCGGGGTGCCCCACGCCGCGGTGGCGGTAGAGGACCAGGGCGCCCTGCCCTACGTCATCGCCGCCCGCCTGGAGTGCGCCGTGCGCCGGGCCGGGGTGCAGCCGGCGGCCGAGCTGCTGCCGCCGGCGGTGCGCCGGGAACACGGTCCGTCCGCCGGTGACCGCCTGCGGCGCAGCCGCCTCTACCTGCCGGGCAACGAACCCAAGTTCCACGTGAACGCCGGCCTGCACGGCCCCGACGGCATCATCCTGGACCTGGAGGACTCGGTGGCCCCGGCGGAGAAGGACGCCGCCCGCGCCGTGGTGCGCAACGCCCTGCGCGCGGTGGATTTCCGGGGTGCCGAGCGCATGGTGCGCATCAACCAGGGCGAGCGCGGGCTCGAGGACCTGGACTGGATCGTGCCCCACGGCTGCCAGCTGGTGCTGGTCCCCAAGGTGGAGGACCCCGAACAGGTCCGGGCCGTGGACCGGCGCATCGCCGCCTTGCGGCAGCAGCACGGCGTCAGGCACGATATCCTCCTGATGCCCATCGTCGAGTCGGCCCTGGGCGCCTGGAAGGCCTGGGAGATCGCCGCCGCCGGCCCCAACGTGGCGGCCTTGGCCATCGGCCTGGAGGACTACACCGCCGACATCGGCGCCCAGCGTACGAACGAGGGCCGCGAGTCGTTCTGGGCCCGGGCCCAGGTGCTGAACGGGGCCCGGGCGGCCGGCGTGCAGCCCATCGACACCGTGTTCAGCGACGTGGAGGACAAGGACGGTCTGCGCGCCGCGTGCCTGGAGGCCAGGGCCCTGGGCTTCGTCGGCAAGGGCTGCATCCACCCGCGGCAGATCGCGGTGGTGCACGAGGCCTTCGCGCCGGACCGGGCGGAGATCGCCAAGGCGCAGCAGATCGTGCTGGCCTACGAGGACGCCGAGCGCCGGGGGCTGGGCGTGGTCAGCCTGGGCAGCAAGATGATCGACGCGCCGGTGGTCAAGCGGGCGCTGGCGACCGTGGCCACCGCCCTGCAGGTGGGGCGGCTGGAGGCGGACTGGCGGCAGGACGCGGGCGCATGAAGCTGCGGGTGGACGAGGCCGTCGCCATGTTCGAGGCCGGGTACAGCTGCGCCCAGGCGCTGCTGGCGACCTACGGCCCCCCTCACGGCCTGGACCGCGACCTGGCCCTGCGCCTGGCCTCGCCCCTGGGCGGCGGGCTGAGCCGCTCCGACGGGCCCTGCGGCGCCGCCACCGGGGCGGTGCTGGTGCTGGGGCTCATCCTCGGCCACCGCGGCCCCGATGATGCGGAGGGCCAGGAGCGCATCCGCCGGCTGACGCAGGAGTTCCTGCGCCGCTACGCCGCCGACCGCGGCTCGACCCTCTGCACGGACATCCTCGGCCACAACCTGGCCCAGCCCGGCGTGGCCGAGCAGGTCAAGGCCCAGGGCCTGAGCAAGGAACCCTGCCCCCGGGCCGTGCGCGCGGCCGCGGGCATCCTCGAAACGCTGCTCCAAGGAGAGCTCCCATGACCAAGCTGGTGCAGAACGCCGCCGGCCGGATGGTGCCTGACGCGATCAACGGCGCCCAGGCCGTGCCCTACCAGGGGGTCGGGAAGTTCCGGCCGTCAGGCCGCAAGGCGGCGCCGCCGATCCGCACCTGCAGCGATTACCCGCCCGACGGGAACAAGGTGATCGAGAGCCTCAAGGCGGCGCTGCAGCGGGCCGGCCTGCGCGACGGCATGACCATCTCCACCCACCACCACCTGCGCAACGGCGACCACGTGGCCAACGCCGTCTTCGCCGCTGCGGCCGGGCTGGGGGTGAAGGACCTCGTCTGGTTCCCCAGCGCCAGCTTCCCGGTGCACGAGCCCCAGATCGGCCACCTTGAAAGCGGCGTCCTGCACCACATCGAGGGCTCGATGAACGGCCCGTTGGGCGACTACTGCACCGCCGGCAGGATGCGCGGCATGGCGGTCCTGCGCAGCCACGGCGGCCGCTGGCAGGCCATCCAGGACGGCGAGATCCACATCGACATCGCGGTGATCGCCGCGCCCACCGCCGACCCCTTCGGCAACGCCACCGGCGACCGCGGGCCCACCGCCTGCGGCCTGCTGGGCTTCGCGCTGGCGGACAGCCTGTACGCCGACCACGTGATCGTGGTCACCGACAACCTGGTGCCTTTCCCGTGCATCCCCTGGCAGATCCAGGGCAACAACGTGGACCAGGTCGTGGTCATGGATTCCATCGGCGACGCCGCCAAGATCGTCTCGGGCACCACGCAGATCACGAAGTCGCCCGACCGCCTGCTCATCGCCGAGCTGACCGCCCGCTTCTGCGACGAGGCCGGCATCGTCCAGGACGGCTTCAGCTTCCAGGCGGGCGCGGGCGGCACCGCCCTGTCGTTCGCCCTCTTCCTGCGCGACCTGATGCGCGAGCGGAAGATCAAGGCCCGTTTCGTGCGCGGCGGCTCGACCCAGTACCTGGTGGACATGCTCGAGGAGGGCCTGACCGACTACATCCTCGACGGCCAGACCTTCGACCTCGAGGGCGTGCGCTCCATGCGCGAGAACCCCGGGCACGTCAACACCTCGCCCTTCACCAGCTACAACTGGCACGGCAAGGGCAACTTCGCCTCGCTGCTGGACGTGGTGGTGCTGGGCGCCACCGAGGTCGACGTGGACTTCAACGCCAACGTGGTCACCCACAGCGACGGCCGCCTGCTGCACGGCATCGGCGGCTGGCAGAACTGCCTGGCCAGCCGGTGCACCATCCTGCCCGTCCCCAGCTTCCGCGACCGCATCCCGGTGCTGGTGGACAAGGTCACCACCTTGTGCGGCCCGGGCGAGCTGATCGACGTGATCGTCACCGAGCGCGGCATCGCCATCAATCCCCTGCGGCAGGACCTGCTGGCCAAGCTGCGCGGCTCGAGCCTGCCCGTCCGCGATATCCGCGAGCTCAAGGCCGAGGTGGAGGAGATCGTCGGCGGCCCGCCGGCGCCGCCGGCGCTGGGGGAGAAGGTCGTGGCGGCGATCAAGTGGGTGGACGGGACGGTCATCGACTGCGTGCGGGAGGTCAAGGGGTAGCCATGCACACCGCCGCCCAACTCCAGGACCTCGACACCCGCGCCCACGCCTGCCTGGCCGCGCTTTTGGCCCACTGCCGCGGCTTCGCACCCGAAGAACTGAACCGCGAACTCGACGGCTTCGGCTACCCGACCGTGCGCCTGCAGCTGCACCACGCGATCGGCGCCCAGGAGTACTGGATCGGCGTGCTGCAGGGCCGCGTGGAGCCCGACTTCGACGACGCGGCTTACCCCGGCATCGACGAGCTGGAGGCCTGGCGCCGGCGCACGGCGGACCTCACGGCCGCCTACCTGCGCGCCACCGCCGACGACACCCTCGGCACCGCCGTCGACCTGCCCACCTGGGGCGGCCGCGTGCGCACCCTCGTGCCCGCGCAGGTGGTCCTGCGCACCATCACCCACCTCTTCCATCACCAGGGGCAGATCGCGGCCATGTGCCGGCTGCTGGGCCGGCCGGTCGAGGGGCTGGACTGGCCGCTGACCTGACGGCGGCGCCTACCGCGGCGCCTACCGCGGCACCAGCTCCAGCCGGTGCGCGGGCGGCCCCGGCACCAGCGGCGTCGGCCACCCCTGCGCCCAGGCCTCGTGCCCGGCCAGGAACCACCGCGACAGCGGATGCCCGCTCTGCCCGCCCGGCATGTGGAAGATGCCCTGCGCCTCGCGCCCCGGCGAAACCACCATGCGTTGGCTGGCGCCGCTCGTGTTCCCCTGCACCCGCGGCATGAGCGAGTCGCCGGGCAGGGCCCGTTTCGGGGCGGCCAGCCAGCGGTCCAGGCGCCGGTCCAGCTGCGTGAACGGATGGCCGATGTGCACCACCTGGCGCGAGCCCCAGGTGAAGTCCTCGAGCCGACGGCCGTCCCAGGTCGCCGGCGTCATGGTGCGGCGCACCGCCTCCAGCATCACCTGGTCCCAGTCGCGGCAACCGACGATAAGGAAATGCTCCGGTCGCTCGGTCAGCAGCTGCCAGACGACCGCGTGCCGGAAAGGCAGCCACTTGGCACTGAAGGACCGGTCGCGCGCGCGCACCGGTCCGGTCAGGACCTCGTAGACGGCGTCGACGCACTCCCAGCTGAAGTTCCGCACCAGGTGGTAGGACACCGACGACGCCGACGCCCGGCCCTCCCACCGGTCGCGGACCTCCGCCAGGAACGCGGCCTGCAGGCTGTCCAGGTCGGCCTCGCGGGCCTCCAGCACCGGCAGCACCAGGTCCCGCCACTCGGCCATGAAGAGGGCCCGGTCGTCCAGCTGCAGGGCCAGCATGTCCCGTTCGTCGGGCCGGTCCAGGTCCCGCAGGCCGTCGCGGATCTGCCGGGCGCGGGCGCCCAGCGCGTAGCCGCCGTCGCCCAGCAGCTCGAGGTCGCCGCCGGCGGCCACGCGGTTGTTGGCGGTCCACAGCCGGCCCTCCGGCGGGTCGATGATGCGGGGGTGTTCCGCGGGCTCCAGCCAGCCGTCCCAGCCGCAGGTGCCGTCGGTCCAGGACGCGGGCAGGCGCCCGTCCCAGCCCGTGCGCCGGGGCAGCAGGCCGCACACCGTCCAGGCGATGCGCCCGTCGCGATCGGCGCAGACCACGTTCTGGGGCGGGATGCCGGCCCGGGTCGCCGCCGCCACCGCCTCGTCCACGGTGCGCGCGGTCTCCAGGTCCATCAGGTCCAGGTCCACCGCCGCCGGGTCGTGGGCCGTCCAGCGCAGGGCATAGGGCCGGCCGTCCAGGGCTGCGCCGGTCACCGGGCCCCAGATCGTCTCCCGGACCAGCAGCGTGTCGGGGTCGCCGCCGGCCACGGCGATCACCTCGACCCGCGTGTCCATCGTCATCCAGCCGCCGGGCGTCCGGTAGCGCGCGGCGTCCAGGGAATCGGTCTCCAGGATCACGAGGTCCAGCTGGTCGGCGTAGCTGTTGGTGAAGCCCCAGGCCACGTCGCCGTTGCTGCCGGCGACCAGGGCGGGCGTTCCCGGCAGGGTGACGCCGACCACCGCCCGGCGCCCGCCATCCTCGGGCCAGCTGAGCCGCGCCCGGTACCAGGTGTTGGGCAGGGACAGCCCCAGGTGCATGTCGCCTGCCAGCAGGGCGCCGCCGTGGGCGGTCAGCGGGCCGGCTACCGCCCAGTTGTTGCTGCCGGCCGTGTCCTGGGGCGCTGTCTCGAGGAAGCTGTGCCAGGTGCGCCCGCCGTAATCCCAGTCGCGCACGTCCACCATGGTCGAGTCGGGGACCGCCGGCGGCGCCGGCGGCCCGTCCTGCAGCGGGGCCTCCCAGCGG
>JACZKN010000449.1 GCA_014859985.1 Candidatus Krumholzibacteriia bacterium
CGTTTTGGACGAGGTCCTGTTGGTCAGCATGCGCGCGCCGGCCACGTACACCCGGGAGGACGTCGTCGAGGTCCACTGCCATGGCGGGGTGGCCGCTCAGCGAGCCGTCCTGCGGCTGTTCTGCCGGCTCGGCGCCCGGCCTGCGGAACCGGGGGAGTTCACCCGGCGGGCCTTCCTGCACGGGAAGCTGAGCCTGGACCAGGCCGAAGCGGTGGCCGACCTGATCGCCGCCGAGGGCGAGCAGGTCGCCCGCGGCGCCCTGAACCAGCTGCGCGGCGGCCTGGCCCGGGAACTGGCCGCGGTCGAGGCCCCGCTGCTGGATCTGCTGGCCCGCCTCGAAGGCAGCTTCGAGTTCCTGGACGAAGAGGGCATGGGTCCGGCGCCCGCGGCGGTGGCGGCCGAGCTGGCGACCGCGGTCCTCGGTATCGACCGCCTGCTGGCGATGGCGCCGGCGGGAAGGCTGCTGCGCGACGGCGTGGAGGTGGTGCTCAGCGGGCCGGTGAACGCCGGCAAGAGCGCGCTCTTCAACGCGCTGCTGGGGCAGGAGCGGGCCATCGTCGACGACGAGGCGGGCACCACCCGCGACGTGGTCTCGGCGCGGGTGGTGCGCGGCGGCACGGTCTACGTCCTGCACGACACGGCCGGCCTGCGGGACGATCCGGGGCGCGTCGAGAGCAAGGGGATCGCACGGACGCGGCGGCAGGTGGCCGAGGCGGACATCGTGCTCGCGGTGGACGACGGCGCGGCCGCTGCGCCCCCGCCGGGCCGGGCCGCGGTGATCGCGGTGCGCAGCAAGTGCGACCTGGGCGGACCGACGGCCGAGGGCACGCTGGCCACTTCCGCCGTTACCGGCGAGGGTGTGGAGGCGTTGTGGGCGGCCATCGACGCCGCGGTCGGGCGCTTGCGGCTGGGCGACGCGGTGGCCCTGGGCGTGGTGCTGAACGAGCGCCATGCCGCACGGCTCAGCGAGTGCCGCGGCGACCTGGCGGACCTGGCCGCCCTGGCGGGGCAGGACCCGCCTGCGGGCGACGAGGTGCTCGGCTCGATGCTGGCGTCGATCCTGGCCCGGCTGGGCGAGGTTTCGGGCCGCGTGTTCTCGGAGCAGCTCCTGAATACAGTATTCAAGAAATTCTGTGTAGGAAAGTAAGTCAATGCCGGACAACATGTTCGACATCGTGGTGGTGGGTGGCGGCCACGCGGGGATCGAGGCCGCGCTGGCCGGCGCCCGTCTGGGCGCCCGCACCGCGTTGATCACCCACGACCCGCGGGAGATCGGTCGCATGCCCTGCAACCCGGCCATCGGCGGCCTGGGCAAGGGGCAGCTGGTCCGGGAGATCGATGTCCTGGGCGGCGAGATGGGCCGGGCCATCGACGCGACGGGGATCCAGTTCCGCATCCTCAACCGCAAGAAGGGACCGGCGGTGCAGTCGCCTCGGGCCCAGGCGGACAAGCACCGCTACCAGGATTACATGGTGCAGGCGGTGCACGCCCAGCCGCAGCTGACGGTGATCGCGGGCGACGTGGCGGGCCTTGACGTCGTGGCGTCAGGCGGCGGCTCCCGCTTCGCCGCCGTCCTGCTGGGCGACGGCCGCCGGGTACGCGGCGCCCGCTGCGTGCTGTGCACCGGCACGTTCCTGCAGGGGCTGATGCACGTGGGCGAACGCCGCACCGTCGGCGGCCGCGAGGGCGCGGCCAGCGCCCAGGGTCTGAGCGGCAGCCTGCGCGACTACGGTTTCGCGCTGCGCCGGCTGAAGACCGGCACGCCCCCGCGCCTGCGCCGCGGCAGCATCGACTTCAGCCGGCTGGCGGAGCAGCCGGGGGACGAGCCGCCGACGCCCTTCTCCTTCCGGACGGGCTGCTTCACGCCGCAGCAGGTGCCCTGCTGGCTGGCCTACACCAACGCGCGGACCCACGACCTGATCGGCGCCGCGCTGGACCGGTCGCCACTCTACGGCGGCGTGATCGAGGGGCTCGGCCCGCGCTACTGCCCCTCCATCGAGGTCAAGGTCGTGCGCTTCGCCGACAAGCAGCGGCACCTGCTGTTCCTCGAGCCCGAGGGCCGGGACACCGACGAGATCTACGTCAACGGCCTGTCGACGAGCCTGCCCGCGGACGTGCAGGAAAAGATGGTGCGGTCCGTCGAGGGCCTCGAGCGGGCCGAACTGGTGCGCTACGGCTACGCGGTGGAGTACGACAGCGTGCCGTCCTGGCAGATCCGGCCCAGCCTGGAGACGAAACCGGTGGCCGGCCTGTACCTGGCCGGCCAGATCCTCGGCACCTCCGGCTACGAGGAGGCGGCGGCGCAGGGTTTCGTGGCCGGGATCAACGCGGTGCGCAGCCTGGACGGCCGCCCGGCCCTGACGATCGGCCGGGACGAGGCCTACCTGGGCGTGCTGGTGGACGACCTGGTGACCAAGGAGATCGACGAGCCCTACCGCATGTTCACCAGCCGGGCCGAGCACCGGTTGCACCTGCGCTGCGACAACGCCGAGGAGCGGCTGACGGGGCTGGCCTGCGAGCTGGGCATCCTGCCCGCCCAGGCGGTGGCGGTCCTGCAGGCCCGTCGGGAATTCGTCGCGGCCCTCGGCGCGGCCCTGCGTCGGGCGACGGTGACGGACCCGGCGCGCAGCCTGCGCCTGCCGGCGGACGTCTGGTTGCGGCATCCCCATGCCCAGCTGGCGGATCTGGGCGGCACCGCCAGCGTTGACGGTGATTACATCAACACATTAAATCGAGAATCCGCGAAACTCCTGGCGGTCACCGGAAGCCCGCGCCACGCGGCCGCCGCCATCGCGCAGGTGGAGAGCAGCCTGCGTTACGGCGGCTATATCCTCAAGCACAACAAGCTGTTACGCAATCAGGCCCACCTGCGCAACCTGGACCTGCCGGCCGATCTGGACTACCTGGCCATCGGTGCCCTCAGCCACGAGGCGCGGGAGAAGCTCGCCCGCGTGCGGCCGGCGACCTTGAGCCAGGCGGGGCGCATCGACGGCGTCCGGGCCGGCGACCTGGCGGTGCTGGCGGTGGTGGTCCGGCGCCATCGGGCCGCGGCCGCAGGGGAAGCCGGCGATGGCTGAGGGGTCCGGCAACGGCCGGGCAGCGTTCCCGGCGCCCTTGGCCGCCTACCGGGCGGAGGTGCTGCGCTGGAACAGCCAGATCAACCTGGTCTCGCGGCAGGAGCCGGCCCGCCGCCTCGACGCCCTGATCGACCAGTGTGACCGGGCCTTCTCCGCCCTGGTCGCCGCCTATCCGCAAACCATCGCCGGCAGCGTGCTCTACTGCGACCTGGGTGCCGGCGGCGGTCTGCCTGGGTTCATCTGGCACGAGCGCCTGCTCCGCGAAGCCGGTCGGGCCGCATCCTGGCTGGTGGAGCCGCGGGAGAAGCGGGCCTGGTTCCTGGAGCGGGTCGCCCGCCTGGGCGGTCCGCCGGCCTATGGCGTGCTCCAGGGGCGCTGGGGTGCGGTTGCGGCCGCAATGGCGGAACCCGTGGACACGGTCTTGATCTCCTTGAAAGCCCTCCGCCTGACCGATGCCGAGGTGCTGGAAGGGCTGGCTGCCCTGCGGCAGGGTTTGGGGACGCTTTCGGGGCGGGTCGTCATCGCCCGTTTCCAACCGCCCGAGACCGCTTGGACGGTGGATCTGGCGACGGCGTTGGGCTGGGCCGGGGCGGGGCAGCCCCTGGGGCCCTGGCGCGGCGCCGATGCGGCGGTCCTCCCGGTCGAGGGACTTGGGCGCGGCGACGCCGCCCTTGCGGTCTGCTCCTACGCGGCGGGGGCGGCCTGACCGCGGCCGGGCGTTGTTCCACGTGGAACATCGAGCCGCGAACGGGCCGACCGTTGCCTGCCGCTTCCTGTTGTTCCACGTGGAACAAACACCGCCCCCGAGACCGTCCGTCTTGACGCCTCCGGCCGACCGGGGGTACATTGCCCACTTGCGCTGCGCCGTCGCATCCCATTATCCGGTCCCATCCGGCCCGAGGTCACCGTGAGCAAGATCATCTCGATATCCAACCAGAAGGGCGGCGTCGGCAAGACGACCACAGCCGTCAATCTTGGCGCCAGCCTGGCCGTGGCCGAGAAGCGGGTCCTGGTCGTCGACTTCGACCCCCAGGGCAACGCCACCAGCGGTGTTGGTATAAGCCCCAACGGATCTACAAGTTATGAGTTCATGCTGGGCGCCGCAAGCGAGGCCGAAGCCATCCAGAAGACCCTCCTGGGGTTCATGGACCTGATGCCGGCCGATCGCCGGCTGGCGGGTGCGGAGATCGAGCTGGTGGGCGAGGATCGCCGGGAGCACTTCCTGAAGAAGGTCCTGCGCCCCCTGAAGGACCGCTACGACTTCATCGTCATCGACACCCCGCCCAGCCTGGGGCTGCTGACCCTGAACGCCCTGACCGCGGCCGATTCGGTGCTCATCCCCATCCAGTGCGAGTACTACGCCCTCGAAGGCTTGAGCCAGCTCCTGAGCACGGTGCAACTGGTGCAGCGCAGCCTGAACCCGGAGCTGCGCCTGGAGGGCGTGCTGCTGACCATGTACGACCGGCGCCTGAAGCTCTCCAACCAGGTGGCGGAAGAGGCCATCGATTTCTTCGGCGAGACGGTGTACGAGACCAAGATCCCCCGCAACGTGCGCCTGAGCGAGGCCCCGTCCTTCGGCAAGCCCATCCTGCTGTACGATGTCGAGTGCACCGGGTCCAAGAGCTACCTTGACCTGGCCGCCGAGGTGATCGCCCACAACCCCTGATCGCCCGGTGGGCCCCGAAAGGACCAAACCCATGAGCAAGGACCGAGTGCTGGGCAAGGGGCTGTCGGCCCTGATCCAGGGCGCCGACCCCTGGGGCGGCCCGATGCCGCCCGTGGACGCCGACGCGGTGCGCCGCCTTGACATCGAAGCCATCGGCTTCAACCCCGACCAGCCACGTAAAACATTTGACGACAATAGCTTAGAAGAGCTGGCGGCGTCCATCAAGCAGGTCGGCGTCCTGCAGCCGGTGCTGGTCCGCCGCCTGGAGCGCGGCGAGAAGGCGGCCCCACACCCGGGCAGCGCCGCGCGGATGGGCGCCATCGACTACTGCGTCGTGGCCGGGGAGCGCCGGGTCCGGGCCGCGCGCCTGGCGGGCCTGGCCCAGGTGCCGGCCCTGATCTGCACCTACGCCGAAACCGAGGCCCTGAAGGTGGCGCTGCTGGAGAATATCCAGCGCGAGGACCTGGGCACCCTGGAGGAGGCCGAAGCCTACCGCAACCTGATGGACGCCTACGGCGCCACCCAGGAGGAACTGGCCGAGATGCTGGGCAAGAAGCGCAGCAGCGTGGCCAACATGCTGCGCATCCTGACCCTGGAGCCCGATATCCTGGCCCTGGTCCAGGAGCGGCGCCTGAGCGCGGGCCACGCGAAGGCCCTGCTGGGCCTGCCCGCCGGGCCGGGCCGGGTGCAGCTGGCGAAGATCAGCGCCAGCCGCGGCCTCTCGGTGCGCGAGGTGGAGCGCCGCGTGCAGAGCGGCGGCGCCAAGCCC
>JACZKN010000450.1 GCA_014859985.1 Candidatus Krumholzibacteriia bacterium
CCGCCGCACCGTACCTGGGCCGCAGGCGCGGCGCTGCCTGCCCCGGCGGTGACCTGGCAGGTCGAGGCCCGGTTCGGCGTCTGCCCGGACGGTGGCCGGCCCGCGCTGCTGTTCGACGTGGGCCCGGTCTGGGAGCGCAAGACCGCGGCCCTGGCCTGCTTCGCCAGCCAGTTCCGCCGGTCGCCCGGCCGACGCCCGACGATGATCAACGACACCGCCTTCCTGGAACAGATCGAACGGCGGGCCCGCGCCTGGGGCCGGCGGGCCGGCGTCGAGCTGGCCGAGGCACTCGCCGGGGACCCCGTCCCGGTGCTGGCGGACCTGCCCCGGGAGCCGTGGTGCTGATGCGCATGCCGGCGGTGGGCATCACCTGCTATCCGACCCAGGGCGGCAGCGGCGTCGTGGCGACCGAGCTGGGCATCAACCTGGCCCGGCACGGCTGCGCCGTGCATTTCATCTCCAGCAGCCTGCCCTTCCGGCTGCAGCAGTACAGCGAGAACATCTTCTACCATCCGGTGGACATGCCCCAGTACCCCGTGTTCCAGAACTCGCCCTACACCCTGAGCCTGGCCACGGTCATGAGCGAGACGGCGGTGCGCCACAACCTGGACCTCCTGCACGTCCACTACGCCATTCCCCACGCCGCGAGCGCCTATCTCGCCCGCCAGATGGTGGGAGGCGACCGCCTGAAGGTGGTCACCACCCTGCACGGCACCGACATCACCCTCGTGGGGCAGGAGCCGTCGTTCTTCCCCATCACGCGCTTCGTGATCGACCAGAGCGACGCCGTGACCGCCGTGTCCACGTTCCTGCGGGCGGAGACCGAGCGCGTGTTCGGCGTGACCCGGCCCATCGAGGTGATCCCCAATTTCGTCGACGCCCGCGTCTACCGGCCGCGGCAGGACGAGGACCTGCGCCGCCGCTTCGCCCCCGGCGGCGAACACCTGCTCATCCATGCCTCCAATTTCCGGAAGGTGAAGAACCTGCCGGCGGTGATCGAGGTGACGGCCCGCGTGGCGGCCGAGATCCCGGTGCGCCTGCTGCTGGCCGGCGACGGTCCGGAGATGCCTGCCGTCCGCGCCCACGCCGACCGCCTGGGCCTGGCGGAGCGGGTCGTCTTCCTCGGCCACGTGGACGAACTGGCGGAGATCATGCCGGCCTGCGACGTGCTGCTGCTGCCTTCGCTGCACGAATCGTTCGGGCTGGTGGCCCTGGAAGCCATGGCCTGCGGCGTGGTGCCGGTGGTCACCGACCGGGGGGGCGCCGCCGACTTCATCCAGGACGGCCACACCGGTTTCCTGCGGGATCCCGAGGACATCGGGGGCATGGCCGCGGCGGTGCTGCGGGTCCTGCGCGACCCGGCCCTGCGGACCCAGATGGCGGAAGACGCCCAGCGGGACGCAGCGGGGGATTTCGGGATCAGCTGCGTCCTGAAGAAGTACCTCGACCTCTACGACCGCCTGCTGGGGCTGGCGGGACCGCGCGGTGCCGGTTGACAGGGGCGCCCGGAGCCTTAGAATGAGGGTATAGCGCGGGCGGGCGCCCGCACGGGAGGCTGGCCATGAACGACACCCTGGATCTGCTGCGGAAAGTGGAGGCCCTGGCCGAGCGGCGGGGCGTGTTCCGGCCGGAGGCCTACGTCTTCGTGCTCGAGTCCCTCGAGCTGGCGGTCGCGAGCCAGGAGGAGCCGGGGCACGTCTCCGGGGAGGACCTGCTGGACCGGATCCGGCGCCTGGGCCGCGAACGCTACGGCGCCCTGGCCGGCGATGTCTTCAACGCCTGGGGCGTGCGGGGCACCGTGGATTTCGGGCGTGTCGTCTTCCACCTGGTGGACGAGGGCCTGCTGCGCAAGCGGGACGAGGACACCCTGGCCGACTTCATCGACAAGTTCGACTTCCGCGAGGCCTTCGCCCTGCGCGTCCACGAGGGACGCGCCTGACCGGGGCGGAACTTTTCCCGCCCGCGGCCCGTTCAGCGGGGCGCAGGGCGGCGAGCGACTGACCGGGGCCCACGCCCGACCGGACCATGGAGGGTCCGCGGATCCGGCCGCGAGGGAGCGGGGCCGCATCCCCATCCGCAACGATCGCCTCCCCGAGGAGAACCCATGCCCGCGTGCCGCTTCCTGGCGACCATGGGCCCGCAGGAGCTGGCAGGACTGGTGGCCGATTCGTCCTTTTTCGGCAAGACCATCCTGCTGGTGCTGCTGGTGCTCTCGGTGATGTCCTGGGCCGTCTTCATCGACAAGTCGCGCACCCTGGCGCGCCTGCGTGCGGGCCACCAGGCGTTCTGGGCCCAGTGCGAGCAGTGGCTGGACGGGCGCTGCGACCGGGCCGAACTGGCGGCGTGGTGCGCCGGACGGCCGGAACTGCCGCTGTGCGGCCTGCTGCGCGAAGCGGACGGGCTGACCCAGGCCCCCGCCATCCGCCGCGCGGCCGAACGGGTGACCTACCTGGAGATCGAGGGGCTGGAGCGCTACGTCATCCTGCTCTCCACCTCGGTGGCCATCTCGCCGTTCCTGGGCCTGCTGGGCACGGTCTGGGGCATCATGACCAGCTTCTGGGACATGTCGGAGATGCACAGCGCCAACCTCACTGTCGTGGCGCCGGGCATCGCCGAGGCCCTGATCACCACGGTCGCCGGCCTGGCGGTGGCCATTCCCGCGGTGGTCTTCTACAACAGCACCGTGCGCAAGATCGACCTCGTGGCCAACGAACTGGACCGGCTGCGCACGATCCTGGAGGAGCAGGCGGGCGAGGGCGGCGCCGCGGGTCGGGACCGGGTGCGGCGGCCGGCGCTGCACGAACGGGAGAGCATCTGATGGCGGGGCGGGGCCGCTCGTTCCGCCCCATGGCGGAGATCAACATCACGTCCCTGGTGGATGTGACGCTCTGCATGCTGATCATCTTCATGCTGACGGCGCCCTACATCCAGGGCGGGGTGGAGGTGAACCTGCCCGAGGCCGACACCCGCACCCAGGTGGTCAAGGAGGGTCCGGTCATCTCCGTGACCGGCAACCGCGACGTCTTCTTCCAGGAGCAGGCGGTGGAGATCGCCGACCTGCCGGCGCTGCTCGAGCCCTTCGCGGACCGGAAGGAGACCCTGCCGGTCTACCTCCGCTGCGACGAGGAGGTGCCCTACGGCGTGGTGCTGAAGGTCATGGCGGCGGTGGAGCGCCAGGGTTTCCAGAACCTGAGCCTGGTGGCCGATCCGCCCCGGCCCGGGGACTGAGATGACCCGCGGGCTGCCCTGGTCGGTCCTGCTGCACGTGGTCGTGCTGACCCTGGTGGTCATGTACGGCAACACCGTGCAGCGCCGGGTGCTCGAGCCGCCCCTGCTGATCCGGGCGCGGCTGGTGCCCTCGACGGTGCTGGACCGGCCGGCGGCCGAGACGGTGGCCGAGCCGGAGCCGGAGGCTTCGCCGCCGCCGCAGGAGCCGGTGCCGCTGCCGCCGAAGGAGGTGCCGGAGGCCCGCGTCGAGCCCAAGCCGAAGCCGAAGGAGCCCGAGCCCAGGCCCGCCGAACGCAGGCCCGAGCCCGAGCAGAGGACCCCGGACCGGGAACCCGCCGCGGCGGCGGAGCGCCAGGAGGGGGCGGTGCAGGCGACGGCCAGCGGCCCCAGCGTCCAGGGCACCGACACCAACTTCCCCTTCGCCTGGTACCTGGCGAACCTGGAGGGGCAGATCGCGCGGAACTGGCGGCCGCGGCAGCTCGGGTTCGGCGACCGCTCGCGGGTCAGCTGCGCCGTGCATTTCGTGATCGCCCGCAGCGGCGGCGTGTCCCAGGTGACCATGGTCCAGGGCAGCGGGGTCGGCGTCTACGACCGGGAGGCGCTGCGGGCGGTGCAGGCGACGCGCCTGCCGCCATTGCCGCCCCAGTACGGCGGCGCGACCCTCGGCGTCACCTTCATCTTCAACCTGGAACCGGGAATGTGAGGAGCCGCAACGTGACACCGATGACGCGACTCGTGCCGATGATCCTCCTCGTGCTGGCGGCGGTGCCCGCCGCAGCCCAGCGCTCGAGCGAGGTGGTCATCGACCACACCAAGGTGGCGTGGGAGAAGACGCCCATCCTGGTGGGGCTGCCGGACGTGCTCAGCGGGGGCATGCCCGCCGTGCAGGCGGCGGACCTGCTGCAGGCGGTGGTGCTGAACGACCTGAAGCTGAGCGGCCTCTTCCTGCCTGCCCTGCGGGACGTGCAGGGCGACTCGCTGAACTACCAGTACGCCATCGAAGGCACCGTGGAAGGGGCCCTGCGCGACGCGGGGCAGACGGGGGAGGACGCGCCCACCACCGTGAGCCTGAACCTGGTGACCTGGCCGGAACGGCAGCTGCTGCTGAACAAGCGCTACCGGCCCCTGCCCAGCCAACTGCGCACCAGCGCCCACCACTTCGCCGACCAGGTGATCGAGATGCTCACCGGCGAGCCGGGCATCTGCCTGACGCGGATCGCCTTCTCCCGGGGCGCGGGCGACCGGCGCGACCTGTGGGTCGTCGATTTCGACGGCGAGGGCCTGATGCGCCTGACCGGCAACCGCACCCTGAACCTGTGCCCCGCCTGGTCACCCGACGGCACCACCATCGCCTTCACCAGCTACCGGGACGGGCGGCAGGGTCTCTACGGACTGGACACCTCCAACGGTAAAGTACGTTCCATCATAGAGTTGGAAGGCCTGAACCTGGGGGCGGACTGGCATCCCTCGGGGAAGGAGCTGGTCCTGTCCCTGTCCCACAGCGGCAACCCGGAGATCTACCGGATCAAGCCGGACGGGACCATCGTCAAGCGCCTGACGGTCTCGGACGCCATCGAGATCAGCCCGAGCTGGTCCCCCGGCGGCCGGGACATCGTTTTTACCAGTGACAGGACCGGTACCCCGCAGTTATATATCTTCGACGGCGACGGGGCGGGCCGCAGGCGGCTCACCTTCGAGGGCCGGTACAACGATTCCGCGGTCTGGTCCCCCAATGGGGAGCGGATCGCCTACGCGACGCGCGAGGGGAACCACACCCAGATCGTGGTGATGAAGGCGACGGGAGAGTCGCGCCGCGTCCTGACCGACGGCACGTGGCGCAACGCCGAGGATCCGAGTTGGGCGCCGGACGGCCGTCACCTGGTCTTCGCCTCCGACCGCACCGGTGTGTTCAACCTCTACGTCTGCGACGTGGACGAGGGTACGATTCGCCGCTTGACGTCCGGGAACGATCCGGACATTACCCCGGCCTGGTCCCGCTAGGGACAGGGCCCAACCTGCAACGGACGTGAAGGAGCTGCCGGAATGAACCACTGGTACAACCGCAATATCCATGTCGTGCTGGTCCTGGTCGCGATCCTGGTCGTGGGCAGCCTCGCCGGCGGCTGCGGCAAGAAGCCCGAGGCGGAGACCGATCCCACCATCGAGACGACCCTGCCGGCCGAGACCGTGCCGGCCCAGCCGACCCCCGAGCCCACCGTGCCCGAGGTGACGGCCCCCGACTACGCGGCCATGGACCCGGCCGACTACGGCATCGGCGACGTCTTCTTCGGCTTCGACGAGTACACGCTGTCCACCGAGGCCATGGGCATCCTCTCCCGCAACGCCCGCATCCTGCGCGAGGCCGGCGTGACGGTGCTCGTCAGCGGCCACTGCGACGAGCGCGGCACCGTCGAGTACAACCTGGCCCTGGGCGAGAAGCGCGCGAAGGCGGTCAAGGACTACCTGGTGAGCCTGGGCGTGGCGGCGGGCAACGTGCGCGTCACCTCCTACGGCGAGAGCAAGCCCTTCGCCACGGGCAGCACCGAGCAGGCCTGGGCGCAGAACCGTCGGGCCCATTTCGAGCGCCCGTAGCCGGAAAGGCACGCATGAACGGAAGGATCCGCAGCCTGGCGGCGGTCGCCCTCGCGGCGGCCGCCGCCCTGGGCGCCGGTTGCGCGCCGCAGCTCGACCGCATCGAGGTCGGCGTCCAGGAGAACCGGGACGACCTCGCCCGCATGCAGGTGGAGAACCGGCGCCTCGCGCAGGAGATGCAGGCCCTGGGACAGCTCCTGCGCATGGACAGGGACGCGGGCGACGAGTCGTCCGCCATGCGCCTGGCCAAGCTCGAGCAGGTGTCCACGCGGCTGGACCAGCTGCTGCGCCGGCTGGACGACAACGCCCAGTACATGCGCGACCTCTCGGCGCGGGTCGACCTGCTGGCCACCCGCTCGGGCCTGCCGACGCTGGGCGAGTACAAGCCGCCGGTGGCGGGGGCGGGGGTCGAGACCCTGCCCGAGGAGGGGCGGGCCATCCTGGAAGCCGCGGAACTGGACCGCAGCCGCGGCAACCTGGAGCTGGCCCGTTCCGGCTTCGAGGAGTTCCTGGCCCGGTACCCCGAGGCCGAGGCGACGGACCGCGCGGTCTACTGGCTGGGCGACCTCGCCTACGGCGACGGCGACCACGAGGCGGCGCTTGCCCGCTTCGAGGAGCTCATCGACCGCCACCCCGCCAGCGAGTACCGGTCGGCCGCCCTCTACAAGGCGCGCGCCTGCCTGCTGGCCCTCGGCCGCAAGGACGCGGCCTGGAACCTGGGCAACCGCCTGCTGGACGAGTACCCGCAGTCCGACGAGGCCGCGCAGCTGGAGCTCGAACGGGGCGACCGCTAGCGTAGCCGCGCAGCAAGGAGTACCCCGAAATGGCGAAGCACTCCGTCCTGAAGCTGGCGCGGGGGCTGAACCAGCCCTTCCGGCCCGTCGAGATCGCCGACCTCGACGGGAACTACCATGCGTTCATCGTGCGCTACAGCGGCGACTACATCGCCCACGCCCACGACCGGGACGAGTTCGTCTACGTCCTCGAAGGTGCAGTCACCTTCGAGATCGGCGGCAAGGCGGAGGAGGTGCGGCAGGGCGAGGCCATCCTCATCCCCGCGGGCACCCGCCACCGTCCCCGCTGCAAGAGCACGGCCCTGGGCATGGTCATCGAGACCAAGGGCCTGCAGAACCAGATGGAGCCGCAGGTCTGATCGCACGGTGCGCGACGGCAGGGGGCGGTCCCGCGGGGCCGCCCCCTCGTCGTGTCCGGCAGGATCGTCCTACAGGTGGTCGTCGGGCTGGGCCAGCATCTTCTCGATCCAGAGCACGTCGCCGCGGCTGCCGATGTACAGGGGCACCCGCATGTGCAGGTCCTCGGGCACGATCTCCAGGATCGGCCCGCTGCCGTCGGAGGCGTAGCCTCCCGCCGCCTCGGCCACCATCGCCAGGGGCGCCGCTTCGCACATCAGGCGCAGCTTGCCGTCGGGCTTGCCATCGGTGGGGGGATAGAGGTAGATGCCGCCCTTGAGCAGGTTGCGGTGGAAGTCGGCCACCAGGGAGCCGATATAGCGCGCCGTCAGCCCGCCGCCGCCGTCGCGCCCGTACTTGAGCCGGCGGACGACTTCCCGCACCCGGGGCGACCACCTCGGTTCGTGCCCCTCGTTCACCGAGTAGATGGTCCCGGAAAAGGGCGTGGTGATGTTCTCGTGGCTGAGCAGGAACTCGCCGATGCCCGGGTCCATGGTGAAGCCGTGGACCCCGTGGCCGGCGGTGTAGACCATCATCGTGCTCGAGCCGTAGATGACGTAACCCGCCGCCACGAGGGCCGAACCCGGCTGCAGCAGATCCTCGTCCTGCAGGTGATCCAGGGCGGAGCGCCGCCGCCAGACGCCGAAGATGGTGCCCACCGAGACGTTGACGTCGATGTTCGAACTGCCGTCCAGCGGGTCGAAGACCACCACGTAGCGCCCGCTGCCCTCGCGTGTGTCGGCGAAGAACGGGTGCTCCATCTCCTCGCTGCCCATGATCGAGACCTGGCCGCGGGTGCCCAGGCACTTGAGGAAGACGTGGTTGGCGAACTCGTCCAGCTTCTGGACGTCCTCGCCCTGCACGTTGGTCCCGCCGGTGGAGCCCAGGATGTCCTCGGCCAGGCCGGCCTTGTTGACCTCCTGGCTGACGATCTTCGCCGCCAGCGAGATGTCGTTCAGCAGCCCCGTGAAGTCGCCGCTGGCGCTGGGGTGCAGGCGCTGCATCTCGAAGATGTGCGCCTCGACGGTCTGGAGGTTGCGCGGTCGGCGGGTCATGGTGTCCCTTCGGGTGGGCCCGCCGCACGGGGCGGGATCGGGAGCGGTGACTGGGTTGCCGACCACATTCTAGCGGCCCGCCACGGCCGCCGCGACAACGAATCGCACGACAACGAATCTCTTGCCTTGCCCCGTTTCGTTTGCCATCGTGGCGCAGGATACCGCCAACGGGTTTCCGGGGAAGAGACCGCGCGGCCGCGGCCGCGCCACCAGCCGGCGGCGCCCCCCGGCGCGCCGACGCCAGGCCCGACCGGGCCGCAGGAGGAGCCATGTCCGACGCCATGTACGACGTTCCGTTCCCGCAGAACGAGCCCATCCTGGGCTACCTGCACGGCTCGCCCGAGAAGGCCGAGCTCAAGGCCGCGCTGAAGCGGATGGCCGCCGAACAGCTCGATATCCCGCTGGTGATCGGCGGCCAGGAGGTGCGTACCGGCGCCCTCGCCGACTGCGTCATGCCCCACGACCACCGGCGCGTGCTCGGCCGCTACCACAAGGCGGGCGAGAAGGAGGTCAGGGCCGCCATCAAGGCCGCCGGCAAGGCCAAGAAGGCCTGGGCCGCCACGCCCTTCCGGCACCGGGCGGCCATCCTGCTCAAGGCCGCCGAGCTGCTGGCCGGCCGCCACCGGATGCTGCTGAACGCGGCCACCATGCTGGGCCAGAGCAAGACCGCCTACCAGGCCGAGATCGACGCGGCCTGCGAGCTGATCGACTTCTGGCGCTACAACCCGTTCTTCGCCCAGCAGATCCTTTCCGAGCAGCCCGACAGCGCCCCGGGCATGTGGAACGTCCTGGAGCAGCGGCCGCTGGACGGCTTCGTCTTCGCCGTCACGCCCTTCAATTTCACCAGCATCGCGGGCAACCTGCCCACCGCGCCGGCCTTGATGGGCAACACCGTGGTCTGGAAGCCCGCCTCCAGCGCGGTGTTCAGCGCCCACTACATCATGCGCATCCTCAAGGAGGCCGGGCTGCCGGACGGCGTGATCAACCTGGTGGCAGGCAGCGGCGGCACGGTCGGCGATCCGGTGGTGGCCAGCCCCGAGCTGGGCGGCGTCCACTTCACCGGCAGCACCGGCGTCTTCAACGCCATGTGGCGGCTGATCGGCAACAACATCGACGCCTACGGCTGCTATCCGCGCATCGTCGGCGAGACCGGCGGCAAGGACTTCGTCTTCGCCCACCCGTCGGCGGACGTGGACGCGCTGGTCACGGCGCTCGTGCGCGGCGCCTTCGAGTACCAGGGCCAGAAGTGCTCCGCCGCGAGCCGGGCCTACGTCCCGGAGTGCCTCTGGAAGGAGGTGCGCCAGAAGCTGCTGGAGGCCGTTTCGACCATCGTCATGGGCGACGTCACCGACTTCCGCACCTTCATGGGCGCGGTCATCGACCGGCACGCCTACGAGTCCATCAAGGGCTACATCGACCGCGCGCGCAAGGCCAAGGGCAAGGCGAAGATCATCGCCGGCGGCGGCTGCGACGACAGCAAGGGCTACTTCATCGAACCGACGGTGATCGAGGCGAAGGATCCGCTGTACGAGAGCATGGTGGAGGAGATCTTCGGCCCGGTGCTGACGATCCACGTCTACCCGGAGAAGGACCTGCTGAAGACCCTGCGCCTGTGCGACACCTCGTCGGCCTACGCGCTCACGGGCGCGGTCTTCGCCCAGGACCGGGCGGCCGTCATCCAGATGAAGGACGAGCTGGAGGGCACGGCCGGCAATTTCTACATCAACGACAAGCCCACCGGCGCCGTGGTCGGCCAGCAGCCCTTCGGCGGCAGCCGCGCCTCCGGCACCAACGACAAGGCGGGCAGCTACCTGAACCTCATCCGCTGGACCACGCCGCGGACGGTGAAGGAGACCTTCGATCCGCCGCGGACGTATCCGTATCCCTACATGTCCGAGCGCTAGGTTCCCCGGAGGCATCCCGGGCCCGGCGCAGCGGGCAAGCAGGGCGGGGGGCGGTTCCCGGAGCCGCCCCCCGGCCGTTGCCCGGGAACCTCACCGGGCCCCGGCGGCGGCCACCAGCTTGGCGA
>JACZKN010000451.1 GCA_014859985.1 Candidatus Krumholzibacteriia bacterium
ACCCCGCCGCGTCGGCGGCCTGCAGCCCGCCCACGCCCCCGCCCGTGCGGTCGCCCCGTCCGGTCAGCGCCAACGCAGCCTGCAGGTACCGGTCGTGCAGCGCCGCGGGGTCGTCCCCGGGCAGGATGTTGCCGTTCTCCAGGTAGCGGGCGGTGTTCACGGCGTCGAAGAAGAAGGGCGGCAGGACCACGACGGTGCGCCCGCCCCGGGAGGCCACCAGCCGGGCGATCTCGCCGAGGTTGGCCCCGTAGTCGGCGGCGGCCACCCGCAGGGGATGGCCCCGGGCCGGCCGCTGCACCAGGCCCAGCAGGCGCAGGGGCGCGCCGTCCAGCACCTCGGGCCAGTCCTTGTCCTGCCAGGCGGCGGCGCGCCAGTGGTCGTTCCAGCCGAAGGAGACGATCACCAGATCCGGCGCCCAGTCCAGCAGGTGCTCGCGCAGCCAGGCCAGCCCCTGCCACGTGGTGTAGCCGGGCAGGCTGGCGTTGCGCACCACCACCTGATCGGTCCCCAGCAGCCGCTCCAGGCGCAGCGACCATGGCGTGTTGCTGCGCGAGAGCCGGGGGCAGGAGTCGCCCAGGACCAGGATCCGCAGGCGGTCGTCGGCAAACGGCAGCGTGTCGCCCACCCGCACGAAGTGCCCGCCCTGGTGGACGGCGTCGGGCGGCCCCGACGGCTCACGCCACAGCAGGTCGCGGTCGAAGACGAAGACGCCCGATTCCGGGCGCGAGGCGGTGTGCTGGTCCAGGGAGACCGCGGGCGACGGCGTGCCCAGCCCGAGGACGCGCACCACGAGCTCGGCCAGGACCAGGGCCACCACGAGCGCGCCGAGCGCCAGGCCGAGTTTGC
The DNA here is from genome assembly GCA_014859985.1 of Candidatus Krumholzibacteriia bacterium. Lineage (GTDB taxonomy): Bacteria > Krumholzibacteriota > Krumholzibacteriia > LZORAL124-64-63 > LZORAL124-64-63 > JACZKN01. The sequence goes on from JACZKN010000451.1 coordinate 847, forward strand.
GCACCATGGTTCCCCCGCAGAATCAGGGGAGGAACTGCCCCACGTTCGCCAGCTTGCGGGGCAGGTACTCCTCGATCACGTAGTTGAGGCCGTGCTTGGCCAGCGCCTGCTGCTCGGCGCGGACCCCCATCTTGATCATCTGCTCGAGGGCCTTCTGCCAGGCCCGGTAGTGCAGGATGAAGGGATCGTTCTTCAAGGCGTCCCGTGCCCGCTTGATGTCGACGTCCTTCAGGGGGTGGGTGGGCAGCTCGTACTCGATGATGTCCTGCGGGGTGATGCCCAGCAGGTGGGCCTGGGGCACGCAGAAGTACTCGTTCAGGTGGGCGGCGTTGCCCGAGCCCACCTTCAGGGTACGGTAGATGTTGCTGTAGCCGTAGGGGTCGCCGTCGACGAACACGTAGACCGGCAGGCCGTGGCTGTCGGCCAGGCGGCGCACGAAGCGGCGGCAGGCGCGGGTCGGCACGCCGCCCAAAGAGATCAGGATGCAGCCCGCGTTCTTCCAGTAGTTGTGCTTGACCAGGCGCTGGAACATGCCGGCGGTCTCGATGCAGAGGATGAACTGGGCGTCGGTCTCGAACTGCAGGTCCTCGACCGAGATGGGGATCGAGTAGGCGCCGCTGCCGAACTTGGTGCAGTCGATGCGCAGGACCTCGCCCGTGTCGCGGTCGTGGTCGATGACCACCAGGCGGCCGGCCACGTCGCCGCCCTTCTCCTCGGGTATGAAGCCCAGCTGCTCGCGGTTGACCCCGAAGAAGGCCTCGACGTCCTCCATCACCGTGTCGGACTCGGGCTGTTCCTTGAAGCGCGCGTCGGCCCAGTTCTTGGAGACGTAGTAGGCCTCCCGCTTGGTGGCGATGTCGTCGGTGTCGATCAGCTCCTTCGACAGGGCCATCATCTTGAGCGTCTGGGCGAAGGTCTTGACCGTGTTGACGGTCAGCGTGCGCTCCTTCTTCTTGCCGCGCAGCTTGAAGAAGCCCGTGTCCGACGAGTAGGTGACGTTGGCCAGCGAGCGCAGGGGGAACTTCATGGACGGCTTGTCGCCCACGAGGATCTTCTGGCGGATGATGCTGCTCTCGGCGCGGATGCGCCGGGCCACGGGGCTGAAGGTGACGCGGCGCTCGGCCTTGGCGGCGGCGGCCTCGGCCGCGCCGGGG
>JACZKN010000452.1 GCA_014859985.1 Candidatus Krumholzibacteriia bacterium
GTCCCAGGCCAGCACCAGCGCGGTGCTCACCAGGGCGAAGTCCCAGGCGCCCCGGGTGCGCACCTTGCGGTAGGCGCCGCGCGCGCCCTCCGGGGGACGGGGCAGCCGCACGGACGCGACGACCTCTCCGGGCTCGAGCACCGTCTCGCGGGTGGGGTCGTCCTGAGGCCCCACGTGGAAGCCCGCCATGGGCACGGTGCGCCCGCCCCGCGGCCCGCGGATCACCACCGCGGCGTCCAGCGCCAGCAGCGCCGGCGCCGTGTCCGACGGGTGCACGTACACGCAGGCGTCCCCGCCCAGGATGCAGTGGAACTGGTTCTGCCCGGCCTGGGCCGAGCAGAAATCCCCGCCCCGCCGCACGCAGGGGAAATCGCCCCGCCAGTACCAGCAGCGCGGCTTCTGGCAGATGTTCCCGCCCAGGGTGCCCTGGTTGCGCAGCTGGGGGCTGGCCACCGCGGCGGCGGCCTGGGCCAGCACCGGGAAGCGCCCGCGGATCCCGGTGTGGGCGGCCACCTGCGCCACCGCGACCAGCGCGCCCACCTCCAGCCCGCCGTCGCGCTCGCGCACCTGCTTCAGGTCTTCCAGCCCGCCCAGGCTGACCAGCTTGTCCGCCGCCAGGACCCCGTCGTGCAGGCAGCCCAGCAGATCGGTGCCGCCGGCCATGAGCCGGGCGCCGGGCTCGGCGCCCGCCCGCACCGCCTCGTCCAGGGTGCGCGCCTTCAGATAGGAGAAGTTCGGCAGCATGGCTCAGCCCTCCCTGCGGGCGGCCAGCTGCGCCACGAGGCGGAGCGGCCAGACCGGGGTCTCGGGGGTCGCGGCGCCGCAGGCGTCACGGATGGCGTTGGCGACCGCGGCGGCGGTCGGAATGGTCGCCGGCTCGCCCAGTCCCTTGGCGCCGGTGGTGTTGCACGCGGTGTCGTGCAGGTCGATCGGCACCGTCACCACCTCGGCCGGCGCGTCCAGCGCCGTGGGCAGCTTGTAGTCGTGCCAGTTCGCGTTGCACAGGCGGCCGCTCTGGCCCCGGTCCAGCACCCGGGCCTCGGTCAGGGCGAAGCCGATGCCCATGGTGATGCCGCCCACCACCTGGTTCTCGTAGGTCCGGCGGTTGAGCACCCGGCCGCTGTCGTGGGCGCCCAGGAAGCGCAGCACCCGGACCTCGCCGCTGGTGGTGTCCACCTCCACCTCGCAGAACTGGGCGGCGAAGGGGCTGACCACCTTGCCCTCGGGATTGGGGCCGCGGAAGCCCACGCCCACCACGTTGCGGTGCCGGCGCAGGCCGTCCAGCTTGGCCACCTCCACCCGGCGGGCGGGGTCGTCCCGGTGCCGGATGACGGCGCCGGCGAAGACGAGGTCCGCGGCCGGCACGTCCAGTTCGGCAGCGGCGAATTCCACTAGCTGGCCCTTGACCGCCAGCGCGGCCGCGCGCACGGCGGGGCTGTCGCTGGGCACGGTCTTGCTGCCGCCGCTGGGGCCGGAAAACGGCACGGTGGCGGTGTCGGCGTTGGTGATGCGGATGGTGCCCGGCTCGACGCCCAGCTCCTCGGCCACCACCTGGGCCATGACCGTGCGCGTGCCGGTGCCGAGGTCGGCGGCGCCCATGTCCAGGCTGACGCTGCCGTCGGCGTGCATGGTGACGATGGCCCCGGCGGGCGGCCCCCCGCCGCCGGCGATCCACTGGCAGGCGGCCATGCCCACGCCCCGGCGCAGAGGGCCGTCGCCCTGGGCCCTGGTGCGGGCGCGGGCCTCGTCCCAGCCGAAAGCCCTGGCCCCCTCGCGCAGGCAGACGGCCAGACCGGTGGAGGTGTAGGGCGGCTGGCCGCCGCGGCCCTGGCTCACCAGGGGCACGTTGCGCAGCCTCAGTTCCACGGGGTCCAGGCCGATGGCCGCCGCCAGCTCGTCCATCATCTGCTCCAGGGCCCAGGCGCCCTGGGGATGGCCGGGGGCGCGGAAGGGCCGCTGCACGCCCGCGTGCACGGACCAGTCCACGGTCTCGGTGCGCACGTTGGCACAGGTGTAGAGGTCGCGCACCAGCCAGTCCAGCAGGCCGGTGCCCGCGGTGAACGCGCCGCCGGTGCCCTCGCCGCGGAACTCCAGCGCGGTCAGGGTGCCGTCCTTGCGCACACCGGCCTTCAGGAGCATGGTCGCCGGCGGGCGGTTGCCCTCGCTGAGCATCGTGCCCTCGCGGGTGACGAAGAGCTTCACCGGCCGGGCGGCCTGCCGCGCCAGCAGGGCCGCGCACACGGCGTACTTGCCCGTCTGCAGCTTGCTGCCGAAGCCGCCGCCCATGTACGTGCCCACCACGCGCACCCTGGACAGGGGCACGTCCAGGTAGCGGGCCAGTTGCTCCTGCACCGCGAAGGCGCCCTGGGTCGACTCCCACACCGTGAGGTTGGGCCCGTCCCAGGCGGCCACGGCGCCGTGCAGTTCCATGGGGGTGTGCAGCTCGCAGGCGGTGGCGTACTGGCGCTCGAGCACCACGTCGGCCGCCGCGAAGCCCGCCGCGACGTCACCGCGGGCGTAGGTGCGGGGCTCGCCCAGGCGGTTGCCGTCGGGGTGCACCCGGGGCGCGTCCGGCGCCGCGGCGTCCCGGTGGTCCGAGACGTGGGGCAGGACCCGCCAGCGCGGGGCCAGCAGGCGCAGGGCGTCGGCGGCCTCGTAGGGGGTGTCGGCGGCCACGGCGGCCACCATCTCCCCCTCGTAGAGGCACTCCTGGGGGAACAGCCGCAGGTCCCGGCCGCTGCCGTAGTCCCAGACCACGCGGGCGGCGTCCGGGGAGCCGGCGTGGATCAGCG
>JACZKN010000453.1 GCA_014859985.1 Candidatus Krumholzibacteriia bacterium
TGCCCACGGCCTGCAGCACCAGGACGACGCCGGCGCCCAGGGCGCCGACGGCGACAGCCAGTCGCAGGCCGTCCGCCGCGCTCACACGCAGCCGTCCGGCTTGGGCAGTCCGGCCAGCTTGCACGCGCCGCGGGCCGGTCCCGACGGGAAGAGCTCGTAGACGCGCTTGAGCGGCAGGCCGGTCGCCTTGCAGACCGACCGCACCATGGGCGCGGCGCGGGTCTCCTCGAAATGGCCGCGGATGAAGCGGATGACCGACCAGTGTTCGTCGGTCAGGGCGTCGAGGCCCTCCTCGGCGCGGGCCAGGTGGCGGGCCAGCTCCTCGTCCCAGTCCTCGGGATGGATCAGGAACCCGTCCTCGTTGACTTCCAGTTTCCGTCCGCCGAAGTCGAGCGTCGGCATGTCCGCCCCCCGGTGCACCGGTTGCGTGTGCGGCGGCCGGCCCGCGGGATCCGGCCGTGGTCGGTACTATGATAAGTCCCGGCCACGGGAAACTACAGGGGAAGATGCGCGGGTGGGGCCGGCCCGCCGCGGCTACTTCGCCTGGACGAGCTCGATCTCGAGCTCGATCTCCACCTCGTTGTCCACCACGAGCCCGCCGGCCTCGAGCGCCTTGCTCCAGGTCAGCCCGAACTCGCGCCGGTCGATGGTCGTTTCGGCGGCGAAGCCCATGCGGGTGTTGCCCCAGGGATCGTTGACCTGGCCGGCGTATTCCAGGTCGAAGGTCACCGGCTTCGTCACCCCGTTCAGGGTCAGCTCACCCGTGAGCTTGCCCTCGTCGCCGTCCATCTGCACGCCCGTCGACTTGAAGGTCATGGTCGGGTATTTCTCCACGTCGAAGAAGTCGGCGCTGCGCAGGTGGTCGTCGCGCTTCTCGTTGCCGGTGTCCACGGTCGCCAGCTGCACGGTGGCCTCGACGCTGAAGGTTCCGGGCTTGCCGGGCTCGCCCGTCACCGTGGCCGCGAAGTCGGCGAAGCTGCCCTTGACCTTGCTGATGGCCATGTGGCGCACCTTGAAGCCGACGTGGCTGTGGCTGTTGTCCAGGTTCCAGTCGACCGCCAGCGCCGGCAGTGCGAGCAGGATGGTCGCGCTGATGGTGACCAGGGCCATGGTGGTCCTGCGGATGGTCTGCATGTGCTCGTTCCTCCCTTGGTAAGGCCCCGGACGCGGCCGGGGCCCGGTTCATCGTTGCTTGACCGGAAGACTAGGCGGGCTGGTAGGCCGCCGCGATGCGCTGCTCGTTCAGGCCGACCCAGAAGGCCTCGACGCCGGCCAGCATCTCGCGGCCGCCCTTGAGGAACTTCTCCTCGTCGAAGCCGTCCTCGAAGTACAGCTCCTCCAGTTCGTCCATGACGTGGCTGGCGTGCTGCTCCTCGATGCGGTCGTGCCAGGTGAAGAAGGCCAGGGGCAGGTCCTTCTGCTCGCGCTTCTTGAAGGCGTCCAGCCCGGCCACCAGCTGCTTCCAGAAGCCGGCCGCGGCCCAGTTCTCCACCGCGAAGCTGGCGCCCTCGGCGATGTTCGGGTCCTCGTTGCCGTAGATGGCGGCCAGTTGGTCGCAGAAGAAGACGGTCGCGGGGGTGCCGTGGCGGCGCTTGCCCATGTCGTTGAAGCCCAGGCCCAGCTTGTCGCCGATGCGCAGCAGCCACTCGAAATGGGCGGCCTGGAAACGGAAGGTGCCGCCGTCGACGGAACCCTCGATGGAGACGATGTCCGGGTCGCCTTCGCGGTCGGTGTCCTGGACCTCGCCCAGGCTCGATCCCGGCTTGTTGAAAATCACGCCGATCTCGTTGGCGAGGATCTCCTTGGAGGCGCGCATGCCTTCCAGTGACCCCGCGTTGATGGTCTTCAGCAGCTGGGCGACCAGGAACAGGTTCGAGAAGACCGAGAACTGCACCACGAAGTGGCGCACGTTCTCCCGGGTCACGTCCCCCTTCGCGAACCACCGGCAGTACCTGTTGTCGGTGATCACCGGGTGGGTCATCAATTCCTCGTTGCAGCGCCGGACGAACGCGGCGAAGCGCTCGGCGTCGGCGCCGGTGATCTCGCCCTGCTTGACCATCGCACCAATGCGGTCGGAAACTGTCAGCTGCATCGACGACCTCCCGGCTGGAAAAAAGGCATGGACGACCACGGGGTCCGGCGGGGCGCCGCCGGACGACGGGAAAAAGGATAGTTATGATCGCCTAAAACCGCACCCCGGGTGTGCGGATTTCCGTGCCGACCTGAAACCGTGCTTTCCGGTTCTGCGTCTTCGGGGGCGGGACCGGGGGTGGCCCCGGGCGGGAACCAAGTTGCGACGCAAGGGGATCCGATGGCCGGAACGGGACGCAAGTGGCTGGTGGGCTGCGGCAGCGGCTGCGCGGCGGTGCTGCTGTTGGGGATCGTCGTGTCCGTGGGGGGCGGTTTCCTGATGATGCGGCCGTTCAACAGGGCCGCCGAGTCCCAGCGGGAGCTCGCCGACGCCCACGGCATGCGGGAGGACTTCAGCCCCGGACCCGAGGCGTTCCGCCGGGAGCGGATCCAGGCCTTCCTGGCGGTGCGCAGCGAACTGATGCCCCATTGCGAGACCTTCGCCCGGTTGACCGCCCGCTTCGAGGCCGTCGAGCAGCTCGACCAGGGGCAACAGGACGTCTCGGCCGGCGAGGCCGTCAAGACGGTGCTGCCGGTCATCGGCTCGGTGTTCGGGATCGCGGGAAACATCGGCAGGTACGTCGAGGCCCGCAACCGCGCCCTGCTCGCCCAGGACATGGGGTTGGGCGAATACCTCTGGTACTACGTCATCGTCTACAACTCCTGGCTGGGGCACGAACCCAACCAGGATTTCGACGACGGCGACGCGGACGGCGCGTACGCGACCGGGGAACGCCGCGCCATCGCCGCCCTGCTGGCCAACCACGCCGGGGCCCTCCGTGCCGCAGGGCGCGCGGCCGAGGCCGAGGTCTGGGCGACCGAGGCGGAGGTTGTGATGGACGCGCAGACCGGCGTGCCTTTCGGCCTGGGCGGCCTGCCGGCGGCGGAGACAGCGGCCCTGGAACCGTGGCGCGACAAGCTCGAGGCCCTGTATTGCGCGGCCACGAGCGCCTTCGAGCTGGGGGCGGTCCGCAAGAAGGGGCTCAGCTTCCACAGCGACTAGCCGCAACTCCACGGCCGGCGCGGCATTGCGGAGACTGCCGCCCCGGTATATCCTTGCCGGATGGCGCCGCCCACCCGACGACGCCGCCCCTCCGAGCCGGGAGCCGTGCCTTGCGCATTGCGGTCATTTCCGACATCCACAGCAACCTGCAGGCGCTGGAGGCCGTGCTCGCGCGGATCGACGCCCTCGGCTGCGGCGCGGTCTATTGCCTGGGCGACATCGTCGGCTACGGCGCCCACCCGGCCGAGTGCGTGGCGCGGGTGCGGGCGACGGGCGCGGTGTGCATCCAGGGCAACCATGACGCCCTGGTGGCCGACGGCTCGCTGGAACTGGGCTTCAATCCCCGTTCGCTGCAGGCGGTGACCCACAACCGCGGGCTCCTGGACCAGGAGACCCTGGCCTGGCTGGCCGCCCTGCCGGTGCGCCGCGACCTGGACCAGGGCACGGTCCTGGCCCACGGCTCGCCCGGCGACCGCGACCGCTACCTGCTGTTCGCCCGGGACCTGGAGCTGGTGCGCCGCGAGCAGGAGGCCGAGGCGGGTGACGGCATCACCTTCTTCGGCCACACCCACCAGCCGGTGTGCTTCGCCGGCGCGGGATTCGCGCCGCAGGTCCCCGGTTCGGTCCCGCTGCTTCCTGACGGGCGGGTGCTGGTCAACCCCGGCAGCGTAGGCCAGCCCCGCGACGGCGACCCCCGGGCCGCCCTGCTGGTCTGGCACCGGGACGACCGCCGCCTGGACTTCGAGCGCATCGACTACGACATCGAGACCGCCCGGCGGGAGATCATCCTGGCCGGCCTGCCCGAGCGGCTGGGCGACCGCCTGCGCGAGGGCCGCTGACCCGTCCCGATCCGGCGGGACCGTCCCGTCGGCCGCCCCCCTGGCCGCGAAAATCCCCGGGATAAATCCCTGCGCATATCCTATATTATGCCCCTCGGCAGCAGTTGAAGGGCCGGTCTGCCGACCGCCCGCAGGATCCCACGCCCCGGCCGCCGGGGCCCGCAAAGGACGATCGACATGGCCATCGAGACGACCAGGGACATGGTGCAGAAGGTCTACGCGAAGTCGCGGCGCAACCTCGAGGTGGTCAGGCAGCGCCTGGGCCGGCCCCTGACCCTGGCCGAGAAGGTCGTCTTCGGGCACCTGGCCGACCCGCAGGGCCAGAAGCTGGCCCGCGGCGAGGCCACCCTGGGCCTGCGCCCGGACCGCGTGGCCATGCAGGACGCCACCGCCCAGATGGCCATCCTGCAGTTCATGCAGGCGGGCCGGGACGAGGCCGCCGTGCCGACCACCGTCCACTGCGACCACCTGCTGCTGGCGCACAAGGGCGCCGACTACGACAAGCTGCACGCCCTGGACGTCAACAAGGAGGTCTACGACTTCCTCAGCTCCAGCGCCGCGCGCTACGGCATGGGCTTCTGGAAGCCGGGCTCGGGCATCATCCACCAGGTGGTGCTGGAGAACTACGCCTTTCCCGGCGGCCTGCTCATCGGCACCGACAGCCACACCCCCAACGCCGGCGGCCTGGGCATGATCGCCTGCGGCGTGGGCGGCGCCGACGCCGTGGACGTCATGGTGGGCATGAACTGGGAAGTGAAGCACCCGAAGCTGATCGGCGTGAAGCTGACCGGCAGGCCCGGCGGCTGGACCGCGCCCAAGGACGTCATCCTCAAGCTGTGCGGCATCCTGACGGTCAAGGGCGGCACCAACGCCATCGTCGAGTACTTCGGCGACGGCGCCGAGGCGCTTTCCTGCACCGGCAAGGGCACCATCACCAACATGGGGGCCGAGCTGGGCGCCACCACCAGCATCTTCCCCTACGACGCCAGCATGAAGCGCTACCTGGAGGCCACCCGCCGCGGCGACCTGGCCGAGCTGGCCGAAGCGAACCGCGATCTGCTGTGCGCCGACCCGGAGGTGCTGGCGGACCCGGCCAGGTACTACGACCGCATCGTGGAGATCGACCTCTCCAGCCTGGAGCCCCACCTGGTGGGCCCCCACACGCCGGACCTGGCCCGGCCGGTCTCGCGCATGGCCGCCGACACCGCCGAGCACGGCTATCCCGCGGAGCTGGCCGCCGCCCTGGTCGGCAGCTGCACCAACAGCAGCTACGAGGACATCGGCCGTGCCGTGGACGTGGCCCTGCAGGCCAAGGCCAAGGGCCTGAGGATGAAGTCCACCCTGTGGATCACCCCGGGCAGCGACCAGATCTACGAGACCATCCGGCGCGACGGCATGCTCGACGCCCTCGAGGACGTGGGCGCCGTGGTGCTGACCAACGCCTGCGGCCCCTGCATCGGCCAGTGGCAGCGCGACGACATCACGAAGGGCGAGCGCAACAGCATCATCACCTCCTTCAACCGCAACTTCGCCCGGCGCAACGACGGCAACGCCGAGACCCACGCCTTCATCGGCAGCCCCGAGATCGTGATGGCCTACGGCCTGGCGGGCACCCTGACGTTCAACCCCCTGAGCGACACGCTGACCAACGACAAGGGCGAGCAGGTCAGGCTGGAGGCCCCCAGGGTGGCCGACGAGCTGCCCAAGGACGGATTCGTCTTCGACGAAAAGGGCTACCAGGCCCCGCCCAGGGACGCGAGCAGGGTGGAGGTCATCGTGGACCCGGACAGCGACCGCCTGGCCCTGCTGGAACCCTTCAGCCCGTGGGACGGCAAGGACTACAAGGGCCTGCCGCTGTTGATCAAGGCCCTGGGCAAGTGCACCACCGACCACATCTCCATGGCCGGCCCCTGGCTGAAGTACCGCGGCCACCTGGACAACATCAGCAACAACATGCTGATCGGCGCGGTCAACGCCTTCACCGAGGAGACCAACAGCGTCAAGAACCTGGAGACCGGCCATTACGGCGAGGTGCCGGCCACCGCCCGCGACTACAAGGCCCGCGGCCTGCGCTGGGTCGTCGTCGGCGACGAGAACTACGGCGAGGGCTCCAGCCGCGAGCACGCCGCCATGGAGCCGCGCCACCTGGGCTGCGCCGCGGTGATCGTGCGCAGCTTCGCCCGCATCCACGAGACGAACCTCAAGAAGCAGGGCATCCTGCCCTTGACCTTCACCGCCCCGGCGGACTACGACAAGGTGCAGCAGGACGACCGCATCGACTTGCTGGGCCTGGCGGAGCTGAAGCGCGGCAGCAAGGTCACCTGCGTCCTGCACCACGGCGACGGCACCGAGGACCGGTTCGAGCTGGCCCACACCATGACCGAAGAGCAGGTGTCGTGGTTCCGCCACGGTTCGGCGCTCAACAAGATCAAGGCGGGGGCGTAGGGGCCCGCGCGGGGCGCCGCCGGGTTCTTGAAGAATGGGGCCGTGGGCGGTTTATATAAACCGCGCACGTTGCCATCGGGCAACAATCGTTGCGGATTCGTGACCCCGCTTCCGCCTCCTTGACGGCGCATTTCGGTTTGCCCTACCCTTACGGGTACCCGCTTCGCCAAGGGGGATCGCCATGTTCGCCGCTCGCTCGCGCCACCGCTTCCGAGTCCCCGTGCCCGCCCTCGCCCTGCTCGCCGCCGCGATCCTGCTGCCCGCCGCCGCCCAGGCGGCGCGCCCGTTCCGGGAGGTCCCGCGGCCCGCCACCGACGTGGCCGTGATCCGCGGCGGCGTGCCCGGCGCGGCCAAGGCCGCCGGCGACACCATCCTGCTGCTGGGGCCGACGGGCAGCGGTGCGCCCCACGTGGGCACGTTCCAGGACGCCGGCGGCAACCCGGCCTGGAACGGCTGGACCAGCCGGGACGATTCGGAGCTGGACATCAACCCGTGGCACGCGGATACCTACCGGGTGCTCAGCGGCGCCTACTCGGCCTGGTGCGGCGAGGCGCGCTTCGCGTCCTGCGGCGCCGACGACCCCGACGGCGGCTACGGCAACGGCTACCGGGCGGCCCTGGAGTGGCGCGGGACCGTGGCCGACCCCGGCCAGCCGTGCACGGTGACCGTCACCTCCCTGGCCAACGTCGACCTGGAGCCGGCCTACGACTACGCCTACCTGCAGGTGGAGACCGCCTCGGGGCCGGTGGACCTGTGGACGACCGACGGCCGGCACGACGCCATCACCGTCGGCGGCAGCCACACCGTCCAGCCGGGCGACTACCTGGGCGGCGCCGGCGACGAGGTGCTCGTGCGCTTCCTGGTGCGCAGCGACGGCATCTGGTCGGACGAGGACTGCTTCCACCCGTCGGCCGGCGCCATGCAGCTGGACGACGTGGCGATCACCCTGAGCAACGGCGCCGGGACCACCTGGGGCTTCGAGGACGGCACCCTCGGGCCGTTCACGGCGCCCCTGCCGATCAAGGTGGGGGACTTCGCCAAGCTTTGGACGGGCCTCGAGGACATCGATCCCTGCGCCACGAACTACTCGCCCCAGGTGGCGTTCGTCGACGACGGGCAGGTGGTGCCCGGGACCGGCGGCGCGTTCTGCATAACTTGGTGCTACGGCCCCATGGGCTACATCGTCAACACCACCGGCGGCCTGGCCGGCGGCGACTCCTACCTGCACAACGCCATCCTCTCGCCGGTGATGGCCTGGCCGGACCCCGGCCGCGGCGGCGCCCAGCTGGCCTTCGGCGTCTACGAGCACGAGATCCTGTCCGCGGACGCGCCCGGCATCTTCTGGACCTGGGCGGTGCGCTCGGCCCCCGGCGGCGATCCCGCCGACCTGGAGGCCGCGCCCTGGCGCAACGACAACTTCATCTACTACGGCCCGGGCAACTACGAGCGGCGGGACATGGACGTCTCGGCCCTGCTGGTGCCCGATCGCGGCCAGGTGCAGGTGCGCCTGGCGGTGTGGGAGCTGGGCCACGTCTGGGGCTGGGACGGGGACGACGGCTACCCGGCGCCCTATTTCGACAACGTGCGGCTGGGGGTCTTCGACGTGGCCGGGCCGGCCCTGGCGGCCGAGGAGCGCCACCTGGCCCAGGACGCGTTCCCGGCGGCCGGTCCCTTCGACCCGGACGACCCCGGCACAGCGAGCGTGCGCTTCGACATGGCCCGCAACGTCGCCCCGACGGGGCTGCCCGTGGTGGCGGGCGATTCGCTGGTGATCACCGCGACGGTGGTCCGCCACGGCGCGGAGCTGCTCGATGCCCCGCGCCTGCACTGGCTGCTGCGGCGCAACCCCGTGTTCGACCCGTACCGCACCGCCGGCCTGCCGGACGCGGGCTCGGTGGCCTGCGACTCGGTGCACACGTCGACCGGCGTGCCCATCGCCGACCGCTGGGCGGCCGACCTGCCGGACGAGGGCTTCCTGTTCCCCGGCGACGTGCTGCACTACTTCTTCAGCGCCACCGACGACCTGGCCGGGGACCTGCGCACCGCCACCCTGCCGGCCGACACGGCGGGCTTCCACGATTTCGGCGGCCGATACCGCGACTCGGCCTACGACCGCCGCTTCGTGGTGCGGGCGCTGCCGTCGGTCTCCAGCCCGTACGCGCACCAGCCGCCGTTCCTGCTGTGGTTCGACAGCGACGAGGACGCCGCCTGGGAGCGCTGGCAGCTGATCTTCGCGCAGCTCTGCCTGGGCGTCGGCGGCGAGGTCGACGTGTTCACCACCCGCGCCGCGGCCGCGCGGGCCGGCAACGGGCTGGGCGCCGCGGCGACGGTGGCCCATCTGGCCGATTACGACGTCATCATGTACACCTCCGGCGCCCTGACGGGCGCGGTCCTGGGGGACGGGACGGCCTACGGCGATCCCTCGCCGGACATCGCCCTGCTGGACGCGTGGCTGGGGCTGGGCGGCAAGGGTCTGCTCGCCGGCGGCGACGACCTGGCCTCCGGATTGAACGGCGCGGACGGGGGCGAGGCCTTCCTGGCCGGCCGTTTCGGCGCCGCGCTGGTCGCCGACGACCTGCGGCCGCTGATCGGCAACCAGGTCGTGCCGCGGGTGATCGACGTGGCGAACGACCCGGTGTTCTACCGGTCCTGGGCGGTCGCCGGCGGCTGCCCGTCGGTCAGGGACTTCGACGCGGTGGTCGCGCAGGCGCCGGGCGTGCGCTCGGCCCAGTTCGGCGACCCCAGCGGCCAGCCCGGCGGTTATCCCTACGCCGCCGCGGTGAGCTGCGGGACCACGTGGCCAGGCTCGCGCTGCGTGCTGCTGCCCTACGCGCCCAGCCGGATCATCGCCGACCCGTGGGACGGCTCGCCCTACGCGCTGCACCCGGCGGCCGTCGCCGTCCGCGATGCCCTGAGCTGGGTGGACGGCTACGAGCACCGCGTCGGCTGCATCGGCGATGTGCCCGGCAGCGACGTGGCCCGCCGCTTCGGCGCCGCCGCCCATCCCAACCCCTTCAACCCGCAGGTGCGCATCGATTACACGGTGGCGCGGCCGGGCCGCCTCACGGTGACGATCTACGACCTGCGGGGCCGCCTGGTGCGGACGCTGCTGGACGAGCCGGTCACCACGGGCGGCAGCCTCGACTGGGACGGCACCGACGAGGCCGACCGGCAGGCGGCCTCGGGGGTGTACTTCTACCTGGTGAGGATGGACGACGAGAGCACGGTGGGGAAGCTGGCGCTGATCCGGTGACCGGCAAGGGCGCCGGCGAGGCGCCCTGTTCTTGCAGGATGGTGCCGTGGGTGGTTTATATAAACCGCCCACGGCACCATCGGACATCAATCGTTGCGGGCTCGTGATGGTCGCGGCGCCGAATCCTCCGGGGGGGCCGGACGCACGTCCAGCCGGCGAGCCACGCTAGAACGTGATGCCCGCCATCACGAGCCAGCCGCTGTTCTTCATCGACAGTTCCTCGTCCACATCTGCCGGATCCGGCCAGTCCGTCAGGCCCAGGGTGTAGCGGGCGTCGAAGGTCACCAGGTTCGCGCCCGCCGGGATGCCGAGGCCGGCGCCGAAGGCCAGTCCGACGTCGAGCGCGTTCGTCTGGTCGCCGTAGTCGACGGTCTCCGATCCGCCGGGCCCCGACTCCGTCCCCTCGGCCTTCAGCTTGATGGCGAACGCCGGGCCCGCGAACAGCGACGGCCGCACGCCGCCGCCGGTCCCCAGGCGGTACTTCAGGAGGATCGGGATCTCCAGGTAGTCGAGATCGAAGGTGAATGTGTAGCCGTTCGACTCGTACTGGGCGCCCTTCTGGACGTACAGGATCTCCGGCTGCAGGTCCAGCCCCGGCCCCAGCGCCAGGGTCACGAAGGCGCCCACGGCCAGGCCCGGCTCCAGGTCGGGCGCGACGCCGCCGATCTCCTTGTCCGCGCCGGTGAAGGTATAGTACGCGAGCCCCGCCTTGATCCCCTTGCCGACCAGCCCGGTGCCCTGCGCGGCGGCGCTCCCCGCGCCGACGACGATGGCCATGACGATGAACAGACCCGTCAGCCTTTTCATGACTTCTCCTTCGTGGTTCCTAGTCGGCCGCCGGGCCGCTAGCGGTTGAACATGACGCCGACGCCGATCCGGTTGATGGACTTGTCGTAGTCCAACAGGCTCTCGCCGTAGCCGCTGAAGAACCTCGCGACGAGGTAGGCGTCCATGTCGCCGGGGACCGGGAAGCTCCAGTTCAGGCTCACGTTGCCCTTGGTGGTGCCGAGGTAGCCGCGCATCAGGAAGTGCAGCAGGTGCCCGCGCGGCAGGGCATAGTACAGGTGCAGGTCGCTGTAACCCAGGTAGTCGGTGATGTCCGGGTTGTCGTCGCCGAGCGGGTCGTCGGGCGAGGTCTTGTCGTCCTCGGGGACCCGGTAGCGGAGCTTGAGGTAGACCAGCCAGCGCTCGCCGTGGCAGTGGGGCGCCACGTACAGCAGGTTCCAGCTGCGCGACAGCGGCAGGCGCTGCCCGTTGGACTCGTGCTCGGCGCCGGCATCGAAGCCCGCCAGGCCCGGGCCGAGGCGGGACTCGGGGTGCCGGTAGAAGATCTCCGGGTTGTAGTTCGTGTCGCGGAACGGCGAGGAACCGCCGGTGTCGTAGGCCTGCCAGAACGAGATCTGCGTGTACGCGAAGTAGAACCGGGTGGCGAAGAGGTCGTGCTTGGCCGACAGCTGGAAGACGGCCTCGGTCCCGGCGCCGCTGTAGCGGTTCGCGTGGGTGAACGGCAGCGCGTATATCTCCTTGTGCATGGTCAGGCCGCGGCCGGCGTCGATCAGGGTGAAGGCGGCCGGATCGGCGTCGTCGTCGGCGATGGCCGGGGCGGCGGCGCACAGCAGCAGCAGGAGGCCGAGAAGACGCAAGGACCGGTCGAGTGTCATCCGGGGCCCCTTTGGTCGAATTGAACGCACGATATCATGATGGTGGGGCGGTGCCAAGCGGGGAAACGGGGG
>JACZKN010000454.1 GCA_014859985.1 Candidatus Krumholzibacteriia bacterium
CCCGGAGGCCGCCCGCGCCGCCGGCACCACCCGGTTGACCAGGCCCAGGGCCAGGGCCGTCGGGGCGTCGATCATGTCGCCGGAAAGGATCAGCTCGAGCGCCCGCCCCCGCCCCACCAGGCGCGGCAGCCGCTGGGTGCCGCCGTAGCCGGGGATCAGGCCCAGGCCCGTCTCGGGCAGGCCCAGGCGGGCGGTGTCGGCGGCGTAGCGGAAGGAGCAGGCCATCGCCAGCTCCAGCCCACCGCCCAGGGCGAAGCCGTTGACGGCCGCGATCACCGGCTTGCCCAGGTTCTCGATCCGGTCCATCAGGGCCTGGCCCCGTCGGGCCAGCTTCTCGGCGGCGGCGGCGGTCAGGTCGGCCAGTTCGCCGATGTCCGCCCCGGCGACGAAGGCCTTGGGGCCGGCCCCGGTCAGGATCACCGCCCGGACGGCTCCATCCTGTGCCAGGGCCTCCATGCAGGCGTCTAGTTCGCCGATCAGCGCGGAGTTGAGGGCATTGAGCTTGTCGGGACGGTTGACGGTGACCTCCGCGATGCCGTCCCGGATCCCGCAAAGCAAAGATTCGTAAGCCATTTCCGGTCCTTTCCTTTTCCGGTCCGGGCGGGGACCGCGGTCCGCCCGCAGGATAACAGCGGGGCGGGGCCCCGGACCAGCCAAATCGATCCCGCATGTGCAGAAGGTAAAAAATGGCAGAGCGGCGCGAAAAAGTCGTTAATCGGGCATTTTTTCGCTAGACGCCCGGGACAGCCGGTGCTACGGTCCTACAGGAAAGCATTCCGTGCGGATATCCTGAGATCCGACGTGCCTGGTTCTCGCTCGGGAGACGTTCCGTTCCCGATGGGGCGGGACCGGTACCTGACCATCCAGCGGAGGGAAACACATGAAAATCATTGTGACCGCGATCCTGCTGCTCGTCGTCGCGACCGGGGCGTTCGCCCAGGGCAGTTCCATCTACGACATCCAGACCGGCCTGATCGCCGAAGGCACCCTGGTCACCCCGCGCGGCGTGGTCACCGGCGTCACCGCCAACGGTTTCTTCGTCGCCGAAGCTCCCTACGACGCCTGGCGGGGCATCTGGGTCTACGCCCCCGCCCACGGCATGGTCCCGGGGGATGACGTGCAGCTGTGCGGCCTCTACGCCGAGTACTTCGGGCTGTCGGAGATCGACATCGTCGCCGCGGGCCTCTACGGCTCGGTGCTGAAGATGGGCACCCTGCCGGTGCCGGCGCCGAACGTGGTCAACGCCGCCGACATCTGGAACGGCGGCGCCGACGCCGAGTCCTGGGAAAGCTGCATGATCACGGTGCAGGACGGCATGGAAGTGACGGCCCTGCCCAACACCTACGGCGAGTGGTTCGCCACCGCGCTGGACGGCACCGAGGTCATGTTCGACGACTACTGGTACGACGACACGCAGGTGCAGCTGCTGCAGTGCTACAACAACGCCACGGGCATCCTGAACTTCTCGTTCGGGAACTTCAAGCTCGAGGCGTTCGCCGACGGCATCCCCATCGTGGACTGCGCGGTGCCCGCCGCGCCGGTCACCTTCAGCGAGCTCAAGGCGCTGTACCGCTAGACCCGCGCCTGCAGCCTGTTCCCGGCAACGGCCCGCCCCCCGGCGGGCCGTTGCCATTGGCCGCCCGGTCCCGGCCGGGCTTTGCGCTGGCGCCCGGGCCGGGGTTGGCGCATAATGGGGGGAGACTGCGGGTACCGGCACGGCGCCGGGAAGCCGCACGGGGGGAAACGGGAGATCCTGCGGATGCTGGTCCTGACCGTCATCGTCGTCGTGCTGGCCGTCGCCGCCCTGACCGCGGCCGGGGCCTGGTGGCGCCTGCGTGGCCGCCAGGCGGCGGGCACCGACGAGGCCGACCGCCTGCGGCGGGAGAACCTCCGCCTGGAGCACCACCTGACCCAGGCCCGGCGCATGGAAGCCGTCGGCATCCTGGCCGGCAGCATCGTCCACAACCTGAACAACATGCTGGCGGTCATCCTGGGCCACACCCGCATGGCGGCCCACGGCCTGCCGGCGGGCGCCGAGGCCCAGGAGGAACTGGCCAAGGTCATCAAGGCCGGCACCATGGCCAGCGAGCTGGTGACCGAGATCAGCGATTTCTTCCGCCAGGCCGACCGCGCCCGCAAGCCCACGGACCTGGGCCCGCTCGTCGGCGATACCCTGAAGCTCCTGCGCGACATCCTGCCGACGACGGTGGAGATCCGCGAGAGCCTGCACCCCTGCGGCCCGGTGCTGGCTTCGCCCGCCGGCGTGCAGCAGGTGCTGATGAACCTCTGCAGCAATTCCCTCCAGGCCATGATGGCCGAGCGGGGCGTGATCGAGGTCTCGCTCCGGGAGGAGCGGGTCACCGGCTGGCACCGCGCCGTGCCCGCGGACCTGGGCCCGGGCAGCTACGTGAAGCTCACCGTGCGCGACGACGGCAGGGGCATGGACGCCGAGACCATCGACCGCATCTTCGAATCCTATTTCAGCGTGGCCGCCGGCGGCTCCAAGCTGGGTATCGGGCTCAGCACGGTCTGCCGCATCCTCAAGGAGCACGAAGGCACCACCATCCCCCACAGCCGGATCGGCGCCGGCACGTCGTTCGACATCTTCTTTCCCCTGATCGCCTGGCCGGCGGACCAGGAGCCCGCGGCGACGACGAGCTCCAGCTCCGCCGCCTGCACGACATCCGGTCGGACGTGCCGGTGA